>CAMLSH010000362.1 GCA_946482625.1 uncultured Opitutaceae bacterium | reverse complement strand
GCGAGGTTGCGTCCAATTCCCTGATACACGGTGGACGAATCCAAGAAGCGGTCGCTCAAGACGATCGCGCCGCGGAGTAGGGCGGGAGCGATAGTTTCGCGGACGAGCTGGGCACGCGCGGCGGCGAAAAGGAGAAGCTCGGTCTCGGCACACATCTCGTCGCCCTTGGAGTTATGGACGATGATGTTGCGGATCTGTTCGCCGATCTCGGTGCCGCCTGGCTCGCGGGTCGAGACAACATCGCGGCCGCGTTCGAGAAGCGTTTTCGCAAGGCGGGCAATCTGGGTGGTCTTGCCGCTGCCTTCTGAACCTTCGAAGGAGATGAGGACGCCGGCATGGGGCTGATCTTTAAGAGGCATGGAGGGTAGGGTGGTGAAATTACTTCCAGTTCGCGAGGAATGTTTCGAGGTCGTCGATCGAAGGGCTGGCCGCGGTGCGGACGTAATGGCCCGAGGTGCAGACGCCTGTGGCGAGACACGCTTCCGGGCTGAGGCCGAGGAGCTGGCCGACGCTGAAACCGGCATTGAAATGATCGCCGGCACCCGTCGTGATGAGCGGTTGCTCGCAGTAGGGGCCGGGAACCCAGTAGGTGCTGTCGGCCGTGGCGCAGGCGGCGGATTTGCGGGGGTGAACGACCACCACGGATACACCGAGTTTTTGCCGGATCTCAGCGGCAGCGTGCCGGAGCACGGCCTCGTCGTCGCCTTCAGAGATGCCCAAGCCGAGCGCGGCGAAGACCTGCTGGGCTTCCTTGAGATTCAAGCCGAGGGTGACGCGGCCAAATTTCTCGAAGGCGGCGATTTTATTGAGCGCCTCCACGAGATCGGCCGCGGAGCGTTTTTCCGGATCGGCGAGGTCGAAGAAGAAAATCCGGTCGCGTTTCGGCAGCGATGGCAGGACGCGTTCCGTGAGCTCGGCGAAGATCGCGGTCATGTGCGTGATCATCGTCCAGTTGACCAGCGCGACGAGATCGGCCGCAGCGAGTTGCGCGTGGAAATCCTCACGGCCCATGACCTCGACGATTTTGTCGTAGGTGATTTCGTCGAGCGACTTCATCTGGCCGAACATGATCTTGCCGTCGTTGAACTCGACAGCGGTGGTCGCGGCCGGCGCGCAAAGAGAAACGGCACGGGCTTTCGCTGCCATGCTGGCGAAGACGGGATGAATCGCTCCCTGACCGAGCGCGCCGATGTAGGTGAGCTTGCAGCCGGCGGCGAGGATGGCGTTGGCCATGATCGGGCCGTTGCCGCCGAGTTTATCCATGCGCGGATAGTACTCGATATTGGTGCTTTTGCCCGCAGCGCCGAGGATTCGCTGGCCAAACTCCGTCACCGTGTCGATCGGCGTGAAGTTTTCCCCCTGACCGGACCGCAGCGCGACGGGCGTCACGATTGTGTCGACGAATCCGTCGAGACCGGCGACGGCGTATTTGGTGGCGATGGCTGCGCGTCTGGCACGAAGCTCTTCGAGAGCCCGGGGTTTGAAATTCATGGAGGTGTGGGAACCGGAAGGAAAAAATTAGCACGAACTTCGGCAACACGATTCGCGCGAGCTTTTGGCGAGATTGCCGTTGAATGCACCCGGCAAAGGCCCCAACTCTTGCGTACTTTTTCGCGCACCTACCGCACTTTTCGATGACGCTTTTTTTCGCCTCCGCCAATATCTGGGAAATCTTTCTACGCTGCGATCTGGTCGGCCAGATCATCACTGTCGGCCTCGCCATCGCGAGTATCATCGCGTGGGCGGTGATGATCGGAAAACGCAACGAGCTCGCCAACCTGCGTTACCTGAACATGGCGTTCGAGCAGCACCTGCGCGATCAGCGCACCGTGCTCGATCTGCCGGAGTCATATCGCAACAAGCGCTCGATCCCGTACGGTGATCTTTTCGCCGATGCACTCGAGGCCTATCAACGCTCCGGAGAGATCGTGGCCCAGAAGGGAATCGACGATCCCCGCGCGCGGCTCGAGCACGCGGAGAACGCCATCCAGCGCGCACTCGCGCGCCAGATCCTCCGCTACGAATCGAGCATGATTTTCCTGGCATCGATCGTCTCCGGCGCGCCGTTTCTCGGACTCCTCGGTACCGTGTGGGGCGTGATGGAGGCATTCAGCGCCGTCGCGATGCAGCAATCCGCCACGATCGCCGCGCTAGCTCCCGGCGTCTCCGCGGCGTTGCTCACGACGATCGCCGGTCTCGTCGTCGCGATCCCCTCGGTATTCGGATACAACTATCTTTTCGGAAACACCAAGCGCCTGATCACCGAACTCGAAAACTTCGCCAGCTCGCTTGCCGATCGCATCGAGTTGGAAGCGAAGTAACCCGGCCCGCGTCCTCCTCTCTGCGCACTACGCTGCATCCGCCATGGCCCGCACTTTCAGACGCCATCGTCAGTCCCACCCGATCTCGGAGTTGAACGTCACCAATCTCATCGATCTGGCGTTCACGTTGCTGATCATCTTCATGACGGCGACGCCGTTGATCACGCAGGAGCAGACAGTGCCGGTGATCCTCCCCGTGCAGTCAAAGATCGAGCAACCGCAGCCCGATAAAAACACGAAATTCGTTGCCCTCACGCTCGACGCCAAGGGCACCATCTACCTCGACACGACTCCCGTCAGCCCGCTGGATCTCGGGCTGCGTCTTCGCAGCTACGACGTGAAAAACACCGTCATTCGCATCCGTGCGGAAGGGACGGTCCCGTATCAGAAGATCATCTCACTCATGGAGGAAGTTCAGAAGAGCGGCCTCAGCCGGATCAGTTTCGACACGCAGGCGGGCGGTTGAAACTGAACGGTTTTAGGACAACATTTTCGTGCCGTCGTCGTCTAACGCCTTGTCACCGCGACCGCTGGAGCCATGAGCGCCAATTCCCCCAGTTCTTATTCGCTTTCGCTGATGCTTCACGGGGCATTCGTCGCCGCGATCCTGTTCACGGCGTACGCGTTCAAAGACGAGACGACCCGGAAAAGCACTGAGATTTTCGAGTTGGTCGCGGGGGCGGGCGAAAACTGGGCGGCGACAGAAGCGCCGGCCGAGGGATCGCCATCTGGCGTGAAATTCCAAGCCTCCCCCAAACCGGTCGTACAACCTAAACCGCAGCCTGTCGCGCCCGCGCCTGAACCGGAACCAGTGGTCCGCCCGGCGCCCGTTGAAGCTTCGCCCGTGACTGCCACGCCGGTGGAACCGGTGGCTCCGCCCAAGGTGGAACCCAAGAAAACGCCGCCGCAGAAGACGTTCGCCCAGCAAGTCACGCAGATCGCGAATCAGAAGGAACGCGCACTATTAAACAAACATCGTCGTGAGGTGGCCGCGCGGGAGAAAAAGGAAGCCGCCGAGCGTGCCAAACGTGAGGCTGCAGAAGCCGCCAAAAAGAAGGCGACGATGACCAAGGAAGAATTCGACCGGCTCAACGGCAAGAAAGTGGCCAGCAATACAAAATCCGCCTCCGCGGATTACGAAAAGGTAAGCACCAAGGGAATAGTAGGCGGCGCGGCAGGCGGCACGACCGATCAAGCGGGGGCGGGTGGCACTGTTTTGAGCCGGGCGGAGCAAGACCAACTGGCGACATACTTTGCCATGTTGAAGCAGAGACTGCTCGCGGCTCATGAAAAACCCTTGGGTGTGAGCGACCAATTATCGGCGCGCGTTTCGTTCTATATCGCGGCGAGCGGCGCCATCAGTCAGGCGAAGATCGTGAAATCATCAGGTAATGCCGAGTTCGACCAATCGGTCCTAGCGACATTTCGTGCGGTCGGCTCCATCGGGAAACGACCGGACAACCGGAGCGATTCTCGGGAAGTGACCTTCGATCTTCGAGATATCCAGTAAGCAAAATCGCCGGGACGCCCATCGTGCGCCCGCCGATGCGGCCGGTCAAAAGAGAAGGGAAACAAAAGAGCCTCGTGACCGCCGGATTGTTAGTAGCGCCTCCCGCCGGTGCGCTATTTGAGCTGGTGGACTCGATCAGGATCGAACTGACGACCTCCTCAATGCCATTGAGGCGCTCTACCAACTGAGCTACGAGCCCGTCACCAACTGAGAGGGCTGGAAAATCAAAGTTTGTTCGCTGAACGCAAGGAGTTTTTTGGCGAATTCCACGAAGACCAAGACCGCTTCAGTGCGTTGACTATTCCGGGGGCTGGTCCGTTCGGAAATTACACTCCCAAAAGCTGGTCACGATACGAAATGGCTACCGCCTGGAAAACTTCGCTTGATTGATTTGCGCTCCCGCACCGAAAAACGCTCAGTGACGGATGTATCTGCGCTCCCAGTACCGCCTTTTTGCCACCAAGCCAT
>CAMLSH010000361.1 GCA_946482625.1 uncultured Opitutaceae bacterium | reverse complement strand
GCACACAACCGCATCGCGTTCGCTTCCTGGCAGGCCATCTCCGAGTATCTCACTCCCCACTACGAAACCGCCTCGACACCCGATGCCGCCATCAAGGCCCGCGCCGAAGCCTTGGTCGCAAGAGCCTCCACCCCATGGGAACGCATCGACCGCCTCTGCCGCTTTGCCCAGTCGGTGAATTACATTTCCATCAATCTCAACGGCGCCACCGCCGGCGGCATGATCCCACGTTCCGCCGCCCGCGTGCTTCAGTGCAATTACGGCGACTGCAAGGACAAGACCTCCCTCCTTCGCTCGCTCCTGCGCTCCCAAGGCATCGCCGCCCACCCCGTCCTCGTCTACTCGGGCGATTCCGCGCACGTCCGCCCTGAATGGGTTTCGCCCGCGCAGTTCAACCACTGCATCATCGCGATTCCCGTCGACGACTCAGCGGCCGATCAACCCGGCATCCTCGCCCACCCCACGCTCGGCCGGCTGCTCATCTTCGATCCCACCAACGAAACCACGCCGCCCGGCTGGCTGGCCTCCGAAAACCTCTCCGGCCACGCCCTCGTCCTCGCCGGCCCTCAAGGCGAACTCATCCAGCTCCCCTCCGCCCGCTCTGAACACAGCCGCGTCGAACGCACCATCGCCGCCCGCCTGGATCTCTTCGGCGGCATCGCCGGCACCATCACCGAAAACTTCCATGGCTACGCCGCGATCTCCGTTCGCGACGAACGCAAGCCGCTCTCCGCCTCCGACTACCGCACCAAAGTCATCGAGCCCTGGCTCGGCCGCACGCTCCCATCCGCCCGCATCACCCAGTTTGACGCGACCGACGACGTCGCCGCTTCCCGCCTCGATCTCTCCATCGGTTTCGAAGCCCGCGGCTACGGCAAGACCATGCGCGACACCCTGCTCGTCTTCAAACCCGTCATCGTCGCCCGCCGCGAAAACATCAGCCTTAAAAAGGGCTCGCGCACGCAGCCCGTGCATATCTACGGACGCACCTTCAGCGAACGCGCCGAGATCGAGCTCCCCGCCGGTTTCGCCGTGGACGAGAACTTCGCGCCCGTCTCGCTTCAGTGCCCATTCGGCGAATACACCGCCTCCTGCGAACTTCAGGACAACCGCCTCGTCTTCAAACGCCAGCTCCTCCTCCGCCCCACCATACTCCCCGCCGAGGACTACGAAATCGCGCGCGTCTTTTTCGAGCGTCTCTTCCAGGCCGAGCAATCCCCCGTCGTCCTCCGCCGCCTCTGATTCACCATCGCGTCCAAGGCTCTTTCAGTCCTCCCAGCCCATGTCGCTCTTCCTCCTTCGTCTCCGTTGGGTTTTCTGCGCACTGGCATTCGCCACGACAACCGCGGTCGCCTGCGCCGCCTTCAAATGGCCGGCCGTCGATCCCGCCGATCTCGCCGACGCCTCCCCACAGGTTGACCCCGACGCCGGCGCGGAAGTCCTCCTCCACGAAACGTCGCTGGTGAGTTACACGGGCACCTCCGCCTTTCTGGAGGTCTTCGTCCGCATCAAAGTCTACAACGACCGCGGCGTGGCCACCAACGCACTCGTGGAAATTCCCTTCAGCCGCAAAACCAAGATCAAAGAGATCGCCGCCCGCACACTTCTCCCCGATGGCACCATCCTCCCGGTCGCACCCAAAGACTTCTTCGACCGCGCGGTCGTCAAGGCGGGCAGTCTCCGCGAAAACCTCAAATCCTTCGCCCCTCCCGGCCTTCGTCCCGGCGCCGTGATCGAGTACCGCTACGAAGTGAAACAGTCCGAGTACGTTTATCCGTTCATTTTCGAATTCCATAACAAGCAGCCCACCCGCCGATCGGTCTTCAAGTTCAGATCCACCGACGTCCGCGCCTACGGCATGTCGCCCCAAGTCCTCAACTGTCACGGTCTCAAAAACACGCTCACCGCCGATTTCTGGGTTTATACCCTCGAGAAAATTCCCGCCGCGAAAACCGAACCGTTCCAGCCGCCGGTGATCAATCGCGAGCCGGTCCTCATCTTTCTCTCTCGCTATAGCCACGCTCGCTGGTCCTTCGAAACCAACGAAAAACTCTTCAAAGACATCGAGCACCAGACGAAGCCGACCCGCCTCGTCACCGCCACCCTCGACTCGATCGTCAGCGCCGACGACACGCCCGATCGGAAGCTGCGCAAGATCTACGATTTTTCCCGCACGAAAATCCTCAACCAGAGCATCGAGACCACCCGCCTCACCGACGCTCAGTGGGCTCACGAAAACGACAACGCCACGGACACGCTCAAAGCGGGCCACGGCACCAGAGATGACATCAATGACGTCTTCGCCGCGCTCGTCCGCGCCGCCGGTTTCAAAGTCACCGCCGCTCTCTGCAACGATCGCGAATTCTACTTCCTTGGTTTCGACCGTGCCGAAAATCGCATTCCACGCGCGCCCTACATCTTCACCCACCGGGTCATCGCCGTCCTCGACGAAGAAAAGAAATACCGCTTCTTCGATCCAGGTTCCGCCTATCTCCCGTTCGAGGAACTCGCCTGGCAAAACTCCGAGACTGCTCTCTTCGTCGCCAAAAAAGACCGGCCCGAGTTCCTCTTTCTCTATCCTCCCGCCGCCACCACCTCGGTCCGAAAACGCGTCGCCGTCCTCAGCCTCGATCAAGACGGCACACTCAACGGCACCGTGAAAATCGACTACAGCGGACTCTGGCAAAGCAGCGTGAAACAGGAGCTCGACGACGCCGGCGAGGAGGCCCGCCGCCTCTACGTTAAAAACGAAATCGTGCCGCACATCGACGACGCGGAGATCTCCGACATCCACGTGAACAACGCCGATCGCGCCGACCTTCCCCTCACCGTCTCCTGCCACCTCCGCATCCCGCATTACGCGGAGCAAACCGGCGCACGCCTTTTCTTTCAGCCGCTCGTTTTTCTCAAAAACGCCCCGCCTTCCTTCCCCGAAACAGAACGCCGCCACTCCGTCCACTTCCGCTTTCCCTGCGCCGAAGACGACCTGCTCACGATCATGCTCCCCGCCGACTACAAGATCGAAGCCGGCAGCAGCCCTGGCAGTCTTAGTTTCGATAAATTGGGCAAGTATATCGGCGCCATTCTCCTCAACCCGAAGAATCGCACGCTCACCCTGCGCCGCGCCTTTATCCGCCCGGTCGTCAACGTGCCCGTCAAAGATTATCCCGAACTCAAATCGATGTTCGACCAGGTTCACACACGAGACACCCACGTGGTCACCTTTAAACGCACGGACTCCGAGAAGTAGCGCCCACCGGCGGCGAAAAATTGCTCCGAAATTTCCCGGACGACGCCCCGCGCGAGTCGTGCTAAGATGAATCATGCGCCTGACTGATAAAACCATGTACGCCCGTTTCCTCGCCTCGGACGCGGATTACAACGGGCGCTTTTTCACCGGCGTGCTCACCACCGGCATCTACTGCCTGCCTTCCTGCAAAGCCCGCAAACCCAAGCCCGAGAATATCCGATTTTTCCCTACGTGCGAAGCCGCCCGCGCCGCCGGCCTGCGCGCCTGCCGCAAGTGTCATCCCGACGATTTCGCCCGCGGTGCCGACCCCGTCCTCGAATCCATTGAGACCCTCGTCGCCGAAATTCGCGCCACGCCCGCCTCCTTCTCCGACGTACCGACGATTGTGCGCCGCTCCGGCTTCGGCCCGACCCGCCTCTTCGAACTTTTCCGCCAACACTACCACACCACCCCCGCCGACTTGCTGCTTCGTGCCCGATTGGAAACGGCCCGCCAGCTCCTTCTCCAGACCACGCGTGGCCTCGCCGCCATCGCCGCCGATTGCGGCTTCGAATCGCTCTCGGTTTTCCACGAACACTTCCGCCGCCTCCACGGACTCACTCCCACCATCTATCGCCAGCTCCCTTCGCAAAACGAATTCACGCTCACCCTTCCTGAAAACTATCCACTCAACTATCTGCGCCGAGCCCTCAGCCGCGATCCCGACAGCATCACCGAGCGGCTCGATGGCGACACCTACACGACCGCCGTCCGCCTCGTCGACGACACCACCGCACTCCTGAAACTGCATCTCGCGCCACAGGAGGTCCACGTCGCGATTTTCCACGCAAGCGATTCACCCGCGCTCGAAATCCACAAACTCGCCATATCCCTCCTTGGACTCGGTCAAGACGCCGCTGCCTTCGCCCGCCTCGCAAAAAAACTCGGCCTTGGCCGGCTCGTAAAACACCGCGAAGAACTCCGGATCGTCCAGACACCCTCGATCTACGACGGCCTTCTCTGGTCGATCATTGGCCAACAAATCAATCTCCCCTTCGCCCGCCTCCTGCGCACCCGCCTGATCCAACTCA
>CAMLSH010000360.1 GCA_946482625.1 uncultured Opitutaceae bacterium | reverse complement strand
AGCGCCTTGTCGATCCGGCGGATCTTCGTCGAGCGCAGGCCGATGTCCTCCACCATGCCGATCGTACTGCCGATCTGGATCGTCTCGCCGATCTTGAAAGGCTGGTCCACTGCGACGACCACCGAGCCGAAAACGTTCGCGATCGTATCCTGCGCCGCGAGCGCGAACGCCAGTCCACCGATACCGAGCGCGCCGAGAAACGCTTTCACATCCGCGCCCAAACTCTGAGCAATCATCAAAACACCGAAGATGAAGAAAATTGTGAGCAGCGTTTTCTTGATCCACGGCATAAAGGCCGCAACCCCCATCTTTTTCGCCACCGCCTTTTCATGGAGATGATCGAGAACCGTATTGAAGACCCTCAACAAAAACCAAAACACTACGAACGAGAACGCCATCGTGTAGGCGTAACCCAGCATGTTGTCAGCGGCCGGGGTCAGCTTCAGCGCCTTCACCGCCGTCACGCAGCCGATCACCAGAATCAACGCGGTCAGAGGCCCCTGAAGCGCCGTGAATATCTTGTCGTCGGCCGTCGTCTGTGTTCTCGCGGTCAACTTCCGCAAGAACGCAAAAAGGATGCTCATCAGCACACGGCAAACGATGATCGTGATGAACAGAATCGCCGCACACGCGAGGTAACGCGCCGGGCCGTTCTCGGAAGTCCGCACGTCGAACTGCTCAAGCATCACGTCCACCGCATGCTCGATAAACTCAGGCGTGCGCGGCGTCTCGACCGCGCCGCTCGCGACGGCAGCCGCCGCCGCAGTGGAGTTAGCCGATTGGGCAGAGGCCTCCGGCGCCGACTGCGCGCAAAGCTGCGCCGCTGCAAAAAGCATCAATGCCGAAAATACGGTCTGCAGTGTCTTCATGAGAGAGCCTTTCTGAAATCCGCGCCGCCTGCCTGTCAACGCCCCGGGTCGAAATCTGGCCAAAGCTGCAATCGGACCGGCTAACCCGGGCTTGCTCACGTCAATCGCGGACACCAACACTGCGCGTCCGTTTTTCCCATGATACTTTCGATCATAGACACACTCCCGCTCTGGGCCTGGGCCGCATTCATGCTCTTCATTGTCGCGATGCTCGCTCTCGACCTGGGCGTCTTCCATCGAAAGTCGCACGAGATCAAAATGAAGGAGGCCCTCGCCTGGTGCGTGGTCTGGTTCAGCCTGGCGATGATTTTTAACGCGATCATCTACTTCTGGCAGGGCCGGCAGCCCGCGCTGGAGTTTTTTACCGGATACCTGATCGAGATCTGCCTGAGCGTGGACAACGTCTTCGTGTTCATCCTCGTCTTCACCTACTTCAAGGTTCCCCGCGTCCACCAGCACCGCGTCCTTTTCTGGGGCATCATTGGCGCGGTCGTCATGCGCGCGCTCTTCATCGCCGGCGGCATCGCCCTGCTGAGCGTCCTCGACTGGGTGCTCTACGTTTTCGGCGCCTTCCTCATCTTCACCGGCATCAAGATGGCGCTGCCCAAATCCGAGGAGCCCGATCCCGAACACAACCTCGCGGTTAAACTCGTACGGAAGATTTTCCCCGTCACGCCCACCTTCATCGGCGGAAAGTTTTTCACCCGCATCGATGGCCGGCTCTTCGCCACCCCGCTGTTCATCGTGCTGATCGCGATCGAGACCACCGACGTCATCTTCGCCGTCGACTCCATCCCCGCCATCCTCGGCATCACGCGCGACGGCTTCATTGTTTTCACCTCAAACATCTTCGCCATCCTCGGCCTGCGCTCCCTCTACTTCGCGCTCTCCGGCTCAATGCTACTCTTCCGGTTCCTCGGCCTCGGCCTCGCGATCATCCTCATCTTCATCGGCGTGAAGATGGTGCTCACGTGGGAGGTCCTCGGCGGCGTCCATATCCCTATCGGCGTCTCGCTCGGAGTGATCGGTAGCATCCTCACCCTCTCGGTCGTCGCTTCGCTGCTCATCAAAGAGAAAACCCCCGAGCCGCCCGTCACGCTTCCGGAATAAGCCCGCGCGAAAACGCACAGCGCCTTCTCTCCACGAAAAACCCCGCGAACTCCGCGGGGTTTTTCGTATCTGAATTTCTTACCTCGGCGCGGCGATCACGTCACTGGCGAACCCAGCGCAGCCCGGGCCGCCACATAGGTCTTCTCGAACTCCGCATGACCGCTCGCCGATACTTGCAGATCACGCAACAGCCCGTCTTTCAGGCCATAAATCCAACCATGCACCGTGAGCGGCTGGCCGCGATCCCACGCATCGCCGACGACCGTCGTCTGGCAGACATTGGCCACCTGCTCGACCACGTTGAGCTCACAAAGACGATCGAACCGCTCCGGCTCGGTCGGAATCGCCTGCAGACAGCAGTAATGCCGGTCCTTCACGTCCTGCACATGGCGTATCCAATTATCCACGAGCCCATGCCGCTCGCACCGCAACGCCGCCCGCACACCGCCGCAACCTGAGTGCCCGCACACGATGATGTGTTTCACCTTGAGCACATCGACCGCGAACTGCATCGCCGAAAGACAGTTCAAATCGGAGTGCACCACCACGTTCGCGACATTGCGGTGCACGAACACTTCGCCTGGCAGCACGCCAATAAGCTCGTTCGCCGGCACGCGACTGTCCGAGCAACCGATCCATAAATAATCCGGCTTCTGCTGACGCGACAGTTTGGAAAAAAAATCCGGGTCACGGGCGGTGATGGCGGCGGCCCAAGCCTTATTCTGATCCAGCAGCTGAGTGAGTTTTTCCATGGCCGCGCCATGGTTCAACCGATGCCTTCAATGTCCACTCCGAAGCTCAAGTTTGGGAGCTCCCGCCGCTGGCCAGCTTCCGATGTAGGCCGAGTGCCCTCACCCCGCATAGCCATCGATCCGCCCGCGACCCCATCCTCTCCCCTGTGCCGGCGCCCGTTCAGCCTAGTTTTCCGATGGAGGCGCGACGCCCCGTCGCGCATAACCGTCGCCCGCTTCCGTCTCTGTCTCCCCATGCGGCGGCCCCCCCCCCCAGGCCTACCCGCCCCGCAAGCGCACAAAAAAGAGGCGCGGCCTTTACGACCGCGCCTCTCGCTCTGAAGCAACCTGTTTAACTTGGAAAACCGTCCCGCGCGCAACCCCAGGGCCGCCGCGGGTTCGACTGCCTGAGGCGCTGCTTACGCGATGGCGATCTTCCGCGGCTTGCGCGCCTCGGCCTTGGGCAGCGACGCGCGAAGCACGCCGTCGGTCAGTTCAGCGTGGATCTTGTCCACGTCGATCGCCTGATCGTGGCGGAGCGCGAGCTCGAACGGCCGGTCACTGGTTTCCCGATACAGAGAGGTCCAGCCGGCGGGCTGTCGCCACGCGCGTTCGCCGCGAATGGTCAGCACGCCGTCCTCCTCCGTGATCGAGAGCCCCGTTTTGGCCACGCCGGGGAGCTGCACCGTGAGCGCATAAGCCTCGGCGGTCTCGTTGATCTCGTAGACAGGCCGCACGCCGGGAACGCCCGCGTTCTCGCGCGAGGCTTCCGTTACGTCCGCCGTGATCCGGTTAAAGGAAGGGATAAGTGAATTTAAGAGGGACATCGTTGGTTTCTCCTTAATGAGTGTGGTGTGTTTTCAGTTTCTGAATACGGGAAGGGCGGGTGAAAGCCACCGGCTCAGTTGACGGTGACGGCGATCTTCTTCGGCTTGGCCTCTTCTTTCTTCGGAAGCGTGACCGTAAGCACGCCGTTCTCGTAAGCGGCGGACACCTTGTCGGCGTTCACGTTTTCAGGGAGCGCGACCGAGCGGTTGAGCGAGAACGTCTCTTCGTTTTCACCGCTCTTGGCTTTGCGCGTCGCGTTGATGTTGAGGTACCCGTCGACGACTTCGACGCCGAGATCGGCGCGGTTGACGCCCGGCAACTCCGCGCGGATGTAGGCGTTGTCTTTATCTTCGAGCACATCGACCGCGAAACGATCGGTCGCAGACGCGCCCACGAAAGAGCCGAGCGCGGTCTCGAAGAGACGGTCAATCTCACCTTCGAGGCCCGACCACGGACTCTGCCGAAAGGTGCTGGCGGCCGGGACGAAACTGCGGGTGTTTGGATAGCTGTAACGTACGATTCTCATGATGATTTCTCCTGGGTGTATTGTGGTTGGGAAACCGATGGTCGGTTATGCACCCAGAGTAGCTTGCCGGATGCCGCCCCTCGTCCGTGCGCCAAGTGCCCAGAATTCCGATACTTAAGATTTTCGCACGATGCAGGGTGTGAAAATCTGTCCAATCCGCTGACTCACCCTCCGGGAAAAAACGTCGCGCTTCCGCCCGCGCGTTCCGCAGTAGCCACTCCTCCGTAGCCGCGCCGTCCCCAGCGTGGCCTCCGCCTCACCCTCCCGCTGCTACG
>CAMLSH010000359.1 GCA_946482625.1 uncultured Opitutaceae bacterium | reverse complement strand
TCCACCCTCGAAGCCATGACGACCGCCGCGCCCTTGGCGCGGAGTGGACTGTGACCGAGTGACCAATGACCATCGGCCGGGGGTAGTTGGTAGTGGGTAGTTGGTAAAACACGCCTCTGGTGCCCGCCGCCCCGCTTTCTTCTTCACTGGTCATCGGTCACTGGTCATTGGTCATTCCCCCGCTCTCCCATGCCCTTCGTTTACCAACGCACGATCCACTTCCCCGACACCGACGCGGCTGGCGTCGTCTTTTTTCCCAACTATCTCGCGATCTGCCACGAGGCCTACGAAGAATCTCTCGCCGCCGCCGGCATTAACATCCGCGATTTCTTTTCGGAGAACACCCTCATCGTCCCCGTCTCCAAAAGCTCCGCCGAATACCTCCGCCCGCTTTTCTGTGGCGACAAAATCGCCGTCACTGTAAAGCCGTCCCGCCTCACCCCGGATACCTACGCCATCGACTTCGAGATGACGCGCGTCGAACCCAAACCGTCCAAGCCCGTCGCCCACGTTCGCACCTCCCACGTTTGCATCCGCTCCGATACCCGCGAGCGCACCGAACTCCCGCCCGTTCTCGCCACCTGGGTCGACGCCCCTTAACCCCGCCCAGCTCGCAACGCGCCTCCAGTAGCCGCGTTCCTTAGAACGTGGCCGTTCGCCCCGGAAATCTCTCAAGATTCCGAGGTGGAACGCGCCGTCCCGGCGCGTTTTCCCCACCGCCCGCGTCACCCGCGCAATCCCTGTCCCAGCGCTGCGACTGCCTGCGCCACTGGTCATTGGTCACTGGTCATCCCGAGATGCGCCTCAGCGCATCTCGGTTCACCTTCCCCTGCTCGTTCCGCGGCCACACCGCCACCGCCACAAACTGCTTCGGTCGCTTATACGCCGCGACCGACTCCAACGCCGCCTCCACGCGTCCCATATCCGGTGCCGCACCACCTGCCGGATAACACGCCACCACGCGTTGTCCCCACTGCGTATCCGCCGCGCCGATCACCGCGACATCGCTAAACTCCCCGCTCGCACGCAACGCCGCCTCCACCTCCGCCGGAAAAACCTTCTTCCCTCCCGTGATGATCACCGCATCGCGGCGCCCGATCACCTGCAGCCGCCCCGCCGCATCCAATCGCCCGAGATCCTCCGTCAGAAAAGTACGCTCCGCGCCACGTTTATCCGCTTTGGCCTCCACACCCGTGTCCACTCCTTCCACCGCCGGCAAATATCCGCGAAACAAACTCGCCCCGCCAATTCTCACCAACCCCGTCTCACCCTGCGGCAACACCACTCCCGTCACATCATCGACAATCTCTACGCGCGCATGCGGCATACCCACACCACAACTACGCTCGCCCGCCGCAAATGCCTCCGGCCGCAACGCCGTCACCATCGCCGCCGTTTCCGTCATCCCATAACACAACGAAATCGGCAGCCGCGCCTTCGCCGCCTGCTCCGTCAATTCCGCCCACGCCGGACCGCCGCCCACAAAAATCACTCGGAAGCCCCGCAGCCACTCAAGCGCCGACGCCGATCCCATCAACCGCTGCAACTGCGTTGGCACCAGCGACAGCACCCAGCCCTCCGCTTCCGGCGTCAACTCCGGCCTCCGCCCCGCCTCGAGCTCTTTCCAGCTCCACGCCACATGCCGCCCACCCGTCGCCGAGCAACGCACCCGTGCCATCAACCCGCTCACGTGATGCGGCGGAAGCACATCGACCGCATTCACCCGTCCCAGCCCGAAGTGTCCGCAAAATCCCGATACCGCCGCACCCAGCGTCTGCTCATCGTGACGTGCAAATTTCAACCGCCCGCTCGTCCCGCCGCTCGGCACACACAACCAGCCGCGTCCCGTTTCGCAGTCCGCTGCATTCTTCTCCGCCTCCGCGAAAATCTCCGCCAGTCGCGCACGTTCCTCCGCGCCCCATTTCGGATCGCAGAGAAAAACAAAGCCGCCCCGCTCCTCCGCACAGCCCGTGGCACGAATGATTTCCTTTAACTGAGCGCGTTCCATACGGCCTCCGGTTTGATCCGCTCCACATCCTCGATACGAATAAACGGCGCCAGATGCGGTCCGTCGAAACGCGCGTCCTCAAACAGCGGCCACACCCCAAAACCCAACGCCCGTGTCTCGCCTCCGAAACTAAACGCCCTGCGCAACGCCGCCTGCGCGCCGATGCCCGTTTCCAGTGCCGACGAAAAAACCACCCTGGCCTTCGCCGCCTTGAGTTTCCCCAACGCTCCCTCCGGATCACCTCCGAGCAACGCCGGCTTGATCACAAAGAATCCCGGCCACCCCACGCCCAACCACCGCTCCACGTCGCGCGCGCCCGTCACCGATTCATCGAGCGCCACGGGCGTCGGCAAATCCCCCGCGAGCCCGAGTAACAAATCGTCCGCCCCCCGCGCCGCCGCATCGATCGGTTGCTCCACAAACTCCACCGGCCGGTCCGCGCACCGCTCCAGCCACCGCTCCGCCTTCCGCCGATCCCACGCCCCATTCGCATCGAGCCGCAACTTCGATCCGTTCGGCAACTTCGCGATCAAGTCATCGAGCAACGACAACTCATCGCCGATATCGCCCACGCCGACCTTCCACTTAAAAGTCCTGAACCCCATCTCCGCCTTCGGCCCGACCGCTCCCAGCACCCCGCGCCCCGCCGGCAACAACGCCGCCACCGGCAAATACGCCGGCTCACCTTTCGCTATGCCGCTCGTCCCGCCGGCCCCACTCTCTTTGCCCGTCTCGCGTTGTGCGCTCAGCATCTCCCGCGCATCCGCGACCGCTCCGCGCAACAGCCCCACTGCTTCCGGAATCGCATCGAGCCGTTCGTCGTCAACCTCCGCCCGCACTTCCCGGCAGACCGCTTCGATTTCATCCACCGTCTCCGTCCCAAACCATGCAATCGGCGCCGCTTCGCCAAAACCACTCCGTCCGGCCTCATCGCTCAACCGCACGATCACGCCTTCCCGCGTAGTCCACACCCCATGCGCCGTCCGCACCGGCGCACGAAACGGCAGTGCATAACGACGAAACTCAAAGCGATATTTCACGCGTCTCACACTACGCGCGGCACTCCACGCGCAACGACAAAACCGCCGTGCCGCAGCCGCGGCACGGAATGACCAATATCCGAATGACCAATGACCAGTGATCGGCAACTCCGCGGTGAAACGCGCACTCCGAGCGCGTTATTGGCCTCCGTCCGCGTTTCCCGAATCTATCGCCGTCCCGCATCGCTTGGCGTGTGCGGAGCGCCCGCTCCACCCCCCCCAGCCTCCCCTCCGACTATTGGTCACTGCTCATTGCCTCATTGGTCACTCCGCCGCCGCCCCGCGCGGCGGAATTTCCCCTTGAGCTTTCCGCCACCACCATTACTTCGCTAGCGGCAATCATGACCACGGTTGCCACGTCTCACGCTCACGCGATCGACAGCGAATTCTATCTGCCAGCCGACGCGTTTTTCCGCGCCAATCTGCCCACGGCTCTCACGTTCGACGACGTGTCTCTCGCCACGCTCTACTCGGATATTCTCCCGAAAGACGCCGACACCTCCACCTCACTTTCCGAGACGCTTCGCCTCCAGATCCCGATCGTGTCCTCCGACATGGACACCGTCACCGAGTCCCGCATGGCCATCGTCATGGCCCTCAACGGCGGCATCGGCCTCATCCATTACAACATGCCGGCCAAGGATCAGGTCAAAGAAGTGGCCCGCGTGAAACGCCACATCCACGGCCTCATCCAAGATCCCATCGCCGTCACCTCGACCGACCTCATCGGCGACGTCCTCGCGATGATCGAGCAGAAGAAATACACCTTCTCCACCTTTCCCGTCACCGACGCGAACGGCGTCCTCGTCGGTCTTCTCTCCGGCAACCTCGTCAAAGACCGCTACAAATCGAAAAAAATTGCCGACGTCATGACCCCGCGCGCCTCGCTCATCACCGAGCAGGAACGCCACGTCGCCAAAGACCCGATCAAAGCCGCCGACGCCTTCTTCAACCAGCACATCGGTCTCAACAAAATGCTGGTCGTCGACGACGCCGGCCACCTCCGCGGCCTCGTCACAAGCTCCGATGTCGAACGCATCACCGCCGAAGCCAAATCCCGCCGCAAGCCCGCCCGCGATGCCAATTTCCGCCTCGTCGTCGGCGCCGCCCTCGCCCCCGTCCGCAAATCCTCCGGCGAACTCGACCGCGACAAGATCATCACCCACGTCGGTCACTTGATGGACGAGTCCATCGACGCCATCGCCGTATCCACCGCCCACGGACACACCGCCGGTGTCGGCGACATGGTCCGCATGGTCCGCGACGCGTTCCCCTCGCTGACCATCATCGCCGGCAACGTCACCAGCGC
>CAMLSH010000358.1 GCA_946482625.1 uncultured Opitutaceae bacterium | reverse complement strand
TTTTCGGCCCGGCTGAGAAAACTTTCCGCGCGCTGATCCGGCGGCGCGCTTTGTGCACCAACCTGTTTGTTCAACCAATCGCTCATGAAAATCGCCCGCATCCTTCGCACTCTCGTGTGCGCCGCCGCTTTTGCCGGCCTGGCGCGCGCTGCTGACAAAGACCTGAACTTGTTCGCGTGGTCTGAATACATCCCGCAGGCCGTGATCGACGGCTTCACGGAGGAGACCGGCATCAAGGTGAACTATGAAACCTTCGCCTCGGGCGAGGAGATGCTGGCAAAGCTGCTCGCGGGCGGCACCGAGTACGACCTGATCCAGCCGCCGGACTATATCGCGGAAGTGTTGATCAAAGAAAAATTGCTGCTGCCGCTGGAGGCGGAGCGGTTGCCGAATTTGAAGAACATCCTGCCGGAATACCTCAAGATGCCGCATGACCCGGAGGACACGTTCACGATTCCGTACATGACCGGCACGGTGGGCATCGTCGTAAATACCGAGCGCGTGAAGAAACCGGTGCTCGGCATCAAGGATCTCTTCGCGGTGGAAAACAAAGGGCGCATCGTCGTTGTAGATGACGGCCGGGAACTCGTGGTGGCGGCGATGTACACGCTCGGGCTGCCGCTCAATGACGTGACGCCTGAGAACATCGCGAAGGTTCGCCCGATCCTCAAAGAGTGGATGCCGCGCATAAAACTCTACGACTCCGACAGCCCGAAGACGGCGTTGCTCAATGGCGATGTCGATATCGGCTACGTGTGGAGCGGCGAGGCGGCTTTGCTCTGGAAGGAAGATCGGAAGTTCCAATACGTGCTGCCGGAGGAGGGCGCGCACATGTTCGTCGATGTGCTTGCGATGCCGAAGGGCGCGAAGAACCGGATAGCGGCGCACAAGTTTCTCGACTACATCCTGCGTCCCGAGGTCAGCAAACTGATCTCCGAAGAGTTTCCCTACACGAACCCGAATGGCGAAGCGCGGAAGCTGCTGACGAAGGACGAACTCCAAAACCCGGCGAGCTATCCGAAGCTGAAGCGAAAGCTCGATACGTTCCGGCATATCGGCGAGAGCGGCGCGCTGATCGACGAACTGATCACGGATTTGAAGAATGCGCGGTGAAGTGGACGGATCAGAATGGGACGAAATGAACGCGGCGGCCTCTGTCTGTTTTGGGTCCAATGGCCACGCTCTGGCGAGCGCGGCTACACGGAGGCGGCGCTGTGTAGCCGCGTCTGTTAAGACGTGGATTTGAGGCTCGCACACGATGCAGGCTCTTCCGCTTCCCGACACCGAAAACGTCCACGCACGCCGTCCGCGGGTGTGGGGCTGGGTGTTGCTGGCGCCGATGCTCCTGTGGCTGGCGGCGTTTGTCGTCGTGCCGATGGGCATCTTGCTCGTGTACAGTTTTTGTCAGCGCGACGATCTGGGGCGGGTCGTTTTTAGTTTCTCCTGGGGAAATTATGAGCGCGTGTTCGATCCGATCTACCTCGGCATTTTGGGGCGATCGGTGGGTTATGCGGCGCTGACGACGGTGCTGTGCGTGGGCATCGGTTATCCGGTCGCGTGGTATATCGCCCGACAGCGCGAGGCGGTGAGGAACCGGTTGTTGCTTCTGGTGATGATTCCGTTTTGGACGAGTTTTCTCATCCGCACCTACGCCTGGATCACGATCTTGAAGAGCGAAGGACTGCTCAACGGCATGCTTCAGTACACGCAGGTGATTTCGGCGCCGCTGGAGATTTTGTACACGCCGGTGGCGGTGATCATCGGACTCGTTTACGCGTATCTGCCGTTCATGATTCTGCCGATCTACGGAAGCGCGGAGAAGTTGGACAACGCATTGGTCGAAGCGGCGCACGATCTAGGGGCGGGGCCGATCCGGGCGTTTTCGGAAGTGATCATTCCGCTGACGTGGCCGGGGATTTCGGCGGGCGTGCTGCTCGTATTCGTCCCGGCGATCGGGATGTTTGCCATCACGGATCTGATGGGCGGAGCGCAGGTGCCGATGATTGGGAATGTGATTCAGAACCAGTTTTTCAAGGCACGTAACTGGCCGTTTGGCGCGGCGCTCGGCGTGATTTTCACGCTGATGTTTGTCATCGCGTATGCGCTCGCGCAGCGTCGCGCACACAAATCCACATGATCGTCATCGAGAACGTCACGAAACGCTTCGGGAGCTTCACCGCGGTGGACAACGTGAGTCTGCATGTGCGCGCGGGAGAATTTCTCACGTTGCTCGGGCCGTCGGGCTGCGGGAAGACCACACTGCTGCGGATGCTCTCGGGCTTCGAAACGCCGACCGAGGGAATGATCCGCATAGCGAACGAGGACGTCACCCACCTCGCGCCGTATCGGCGAAACGTGAACCAGGTTTTCCAGAGTTATGCGCTGTTCCCGCACATGACGGTACGCGACAACATTGGCTTCGGACTGCGTATGCAGAAGACGCCGGCGGAAGAGATCGCGAAGCGGGTGGCCGAGGTTGTGGACCTCGTGGAGCTCGGTGGATTCGAGGATCGGAAGCCGCATCAACTCTCGGGCGGACAGCGGCAGCGTGTGGCCTTGGCGCGCGCGATCGTGCCGCGTCCGCAGGTGTTGCTTCTCGATGAACCGCTGTCGGCGCTCGATGCGAAGCTCCGCGGACAAATGCGGCTGGAGCTGAAGCGGCTGCAGAAGCACCTTGGCATGACGTTTGTCTTTGTGACGCACGATCAGGAGGAAGCGCTGACGTTGAGCGATCGGATCGCCGTCTTAAACGGCGGACGTATCGAGCAGTTGGGCACGGCGACGGAAATTTATCACCAGCCAGCGACGGCGTTCGTCGCGGACTTTATCGGCGAGGCCAATCTGCTGGAAGCGGAGATGGTGTCGCGCAATGGCACCACGGGGCGGGTGCGCCTGAAGGGTGGGCTGGAATTGACGGTGGCGCTGGCGGGCTGGACGGATGCCGGCGCGGGGGCGTTGCTCTCGATACGCCCGGAGAAGGTGCATGTGTCCAAAGCGCCGATTGTCGCGGAGAACGTGTTCGCGGCGCGCGTGGTGGAGGAGATTTTTCAAGGCGCGATCGACCGGCTGACGTTGGAGACGGCGGCGGGCACGCGGTTGACTGCGTTGGTGGCGAACGAAAGCGCGATCCTCGAATCGATTCACGAAGGCGACAGCGTTTTCTGCGGATTGCACACGGACGATCTGGTGGTGGTGCGGGCGAAGTGAGGAAGGCCGGTTTCGTTGGTAGCTTCTGATTGCCACCTGGCAAAAGTGACGAGACGGTTTGCGCCGTGATCGCCTCCGTTGCTTTCCGGAATTTCAAGGCGTTGCGCAACGCGCATCTCCAGCTCACACCGTTCAATCTCGTCATCGGCCCGAATGGTTCGGGTAAGACGAGCCTCGTCGATGCGTTGATGCGGTTGCGCTCCCTGTCGCGGTTGCCATTGAGGGAACCGGTACCGGAATCGGCGCGGGAGATTCACGATGGCCCCGAGGTGACGTTTCATTTCATACCGCCCTACGAAACCTCCGAGGCGGTGATCGGCTGTGTGTCGGACACACAGTGCGATCTGTTGCAGGTCGATCCGCTGGGAAGCGACTGGCCGGGCTTGCGCGCGAAGCTGCAGGGGATGCGGAGTTATGTTTTCGATCATCACGCAATCGCCGCGCGGTCGTCGGCGCGCGAAGGCGCGGAGCTCACAATCAGCGGCGGGAATCTCGCGGCGGTGCTGGCGACGATGCGAAAAAATCATCCGGCAGCCTTTGCGGAGCTGGGCACAGAGCTGATGCGGATTTTGCCCGAGTACGCAGAGATCGATTGCGAGACAGGCAAGGATGGGCTGGTCGGGCTCGTGCTGGTGTTGCGCGAAGGAGGAGAGCGTATCCCCGCAGACAACGTCTCGCAAGGGACGCTCTATCTGCTGACGATGCTGGCGCTGGCATTTGCCCCATCGCCACCCTCGCTGGTGTGTATCGAGGAACTGGATCGCGGTTTCCACCCGCGGTTGTTGCGCGAGGTTCGCGACGTACTTTATCGCTTGAGCCATCCGGCGGGTTTTGGACTTCAGCGGGCGCCAGTGCAGGTGATCGCGACCACGCATTCACCGTATCTCCTGGACTTGTTCCGTGATCATCCGGAGGAGATCGTAATTTCCGAAAAACACGGGACGGCGGCAACGTTTTCGCGCCTGGCGGAGCGTGGGGATTTGAAAGAGCTGCTTGAGGAGGGCTCACTCGGCGACATGTGGTTCACGGGGATCCTGGGCGGCGTGCCGGAGGAAACAAATGAGTGAGGCGCGCGCGGGGTTGAAACTCGCAATCATCAGCGAATCGCCTGCCGACGAAACAGCGCTCCGAGTCCTCGTCGAGGCGGTGTTGCGCGAACC
>CAMLSH010000357.1 GCA_946482625.1 uncultured Opitutaceae bacterium | reverse complement strand
TTGATGTTCTCGCGTACGGGCCGCTCGGAATTGCGGCGGCAGGACGTGAGGCTCGACGAGTTGGTCGCGGCGGTGCGCGAGGGTTTGAAGGGCGATCTGGACGGGCGGTCGGTGGATTGGGCGGTCGGATCGCTGCCGGTCGTCCAGGGCGACGCCTCCATGTTGCGGCAGGTTTTTGTGAATCTTCTCGGCAATGCGGTGAAGTACACCCGAGGACAGCCCCAAGCGCGCATCGCGATCTCGTCACACGTCGTGGAGCGCGATGAGGTCGAGGTCCTGATCGAGGACAATGGCGCGGGCTTCGACATGAAGTATGCGCCGAAGCTTTTCGGTGTGTTTCAACGCCTGCACAGCGCGGCTGAGTTCGAAGGCACCGGCGTGGGACTGGCGATCGTCCGGCGCATCCTACAACGTCACGGCGGCCAGATCCGGGCGGAAAGCGAAGGCCCGGGCAAAGGCGCACGGTTTTATTTTACGTTACCGGCCTCCGCTGGCGGCCAGCCCCTTGAATCATGAACCCCTCAGCAAAAAAAATCCTGCTCGCCGAAGATAGTCCGCAAGATGTGGAGATGACACTCTCCGCGCTTTCCTCGTACCATCTTAGTAACAACATCGTCGTCGTCAGCGACGGCGAGCAGGCCCTCGATTATCTCTATGCGCGTGGAAAATTCGCCGGCCGCACCGACGGGCAGCCGCTCCTTGTGTTGCTCGATTTGAAAATGCCCAAGGTGGACGGACTGGAGGTGCTTCGCGTGATCAAGAACGACGAAAACCTCCGTGCGCTTCCGGTTGTCATGCTGACGGCGTCGCGAGAGGAGCAGGATGTGGTGAAGAGCTACCAACTCGGCGTGAACGCGTATGTGGTGAAGCCGGTGGGCTTCCAAAAGTTCGTCGAGGCGGTGAAGCAAATCGGCGCGTTCTGGACCGTACACAACGAGCCACCGCCGGGACACTGATCTCCGCCATGAACCCTTCGCCAACCATGAAGATTCTGCATCTGGAAGACGATCCGCACGACGCCGGCTGGGTACACGCGATCATCGCCAAGCAATGGCCGGGGGTCCGCCTGGAGCGGGTCGATGCCCGCGCGGATTTCGAGAAGGCGCTGGATAAGGGAGCGCCGGATCTGATCATTTCGGACTTCTCGCTGCCCGGTTTCGACGGGCTTTCGGCGCTGGTCATCGCTCAGAGGCGGTATCCGGATACTCCCTTCATTTTCCTGTCGGGCACGATCGGCGAAGAGGTTGCCGTCGAAGCGTTGCGGAATGGGGCGACCGACTACGTGTTGAAAGACCGCAGCATCCGCTTGATCCCGGCGATCGAGCGGGCGTTGAGCGAGGCGAAGGAGCACATCCGCCGGCGCGAAGTGGAGCGCGAGTTGTTCAGGAGTCAGGCGCACTTCCAGCAGATCACCGAGAACGTGGCCGACCTGATCGTGGTGCTCGATACCGAGGGGCGGCGTCTCTACAACAATCCGGCTTATCGGACGATTCTCGGAGATCCGGAGGGATTGCGGGGCACGATGTCCTTCGACGACATCCATCCCGGCGACCGCGAGCGCATGCGGAGGATTTTCCACGAAACGGTGCGGACAGGAATCGGGCAGCGGTCGGAGTATCGGTTCTTGCTGCGCGATGGTTCGGTGCGGTACATCGAATCTCAGGGTAGCGTGATTCGCGACCAGCAAGGCCGGGTCGTGAACGTGCTGGTGGTTTCGCGCGACGTCACCGAACGCCGCCGCGCGGAGGAGCGTATCCGCGAACAGGCGTCGCTGCTCGATCAGGCGCGCGACGCAATCTTCGTGACCGGACTCGACGGGCGTGTGACTTACTGGAACGCGCAGGCGGAGGCGCTGCTGGGTTGGAAGGGCGACGAGGTGATGAATCGCGAGGTGGCGTCACTGCTGTTTCCCGGCGAGGCATTCGACCGCGAAGCCATCTGCGAACGGTTGCGGGTCGAGGGACGCTGGCAGGGAGAGTTGCGGCCACAGTCGAAGAAGGGCACGAAGTTGATCGTCGAAAGTCGGTGGACGCTGGTGCGCGACGACAACGGAGTTCCGAAGTCAGTGTTGTTCATCAACACCGATGTCACCGAGCGACGCCGGATGGAGGAGCAGTTCCTGCGGACGCAGCGCATGGAAAGCATCGGCACGCTCGCCGGTGGAATCGCCCACGATTTGAACAATGTGCTCACGCCAATCCTGGTCGCGGCACAGGTGCTGCAATCGCAGGAGCTCTCCGTCGAAAGCGCGGAAATGCTGCGGACGATCGAGAAGAGCGCCATCCACGGTGCGGCGCTGGTGAAGCAGGTTCTGATGTTTGCCCGCGGTTCGGAGGGCGAGCGCATACCGGTGCAACTGCGTCACCTGATTTCGGATATGGCGCGGTTGTTGCGCGAGACGTTGCCGAGATCGATCGAAGTCCGGACGCGGATCGAGGCGGGACTTGGGTTGGTGATGGGCGATGTGACCCAGCTCAACCAGGTGCTGATGAATTTCGCGATCAACGCGCGCGATGCGATGCCCGAGGGCGGGCGGCTGGAGATCGCGGCGCGCAATGTGATCATCGACCAGGAGTTCGCCCGACTAAATCCGGGTCTGAAGTCGGGCGCGCACGTGTGCATCAGTGTTCAAGATACGGGTACAGGCATTCCACCGGAGGTGATCCATCGGATCTTCGATCCGTTTTTCACCACGAAGCCGGCGGGCAAGGGCACGGGGCTCGGGCTTTCGACGGTGCTTGGTATCGTCAAGGGTCACGGCGGTGTCGTGCAGGTGCGCAGTGAGCCGGGGAAGGGGACGAAGTTTGACGTTTACCTCCCTGCGCACGAGCCGGTGGAGAAGCCGAAGGAGTCGGAATCGCGTTCGCCCATTCCGTACGGACATGGCGAAGGCATACTGGTGATCGATGACGAGCAGGTGATCCGCGAAGTGTTTCTTTCGATTCTGAGCCGGTTCGATTACCGCGTGTACGGCGCCGCGGATGGACGCACCGGGGTCGAACTGTATTCGCAGCTCCGGAGCGAGATCGCGTTGGTGGTGGTCGATATGATGATGCCGGGGATGGACGGGCGGGCGGTTATCCGTGCGTTGCGGACGATCAATCCGCAGGTGAAGGCGATCGTCGTGAGCGGCATGGTGGAGAACGATCAGCTGACGGCGGAGGGAGAGTTTGCCGACATCGAACTGGTGCGGAAACCAGTGATGTCGGAAGTCCTTCTGGGCAAAATTGCCGAAGTGCTGAAGCGAAACTGAACGAGTCGGCGGGAAGCGGGAGTCACCGCGCGGCGGCTTCGTCGAGACGGGCGAGCGCTTCGGTGGCTTCGCGGTGACCGGGCTCGAGTTTGAGCGCAGTCTCGTACGCCGCACGCGCTTCGGCGGAATCGTTCTGTCGGGAGTGAATTTGCCCGAGGTAAACCCAACACGACGCATGTCCTGGCATCTGCCGTGGCGGGGAAAGCGTGAGGCAACGCTCAAGCGCGGCGACGCCGCGGGCGAGTTCCTGCCCGGACTCGGCGGAGGCGCGGCCGTAAGCGAGGAGCGTTGGGTAATGATCGGGATGCGTTCCGAGCGCGGCGTCGAGAAGGGCAAAGAGCTCGGTGAATTTCGATTCGCGCCGGTAGAGTGCGCCAAGGAGTTGAGTGCCGCTGAGTAGATCGAGTGCTTTGAATTTTTCGGCCTGGGCGTAGGCTTTATCCATGCCGCCGCCGGCCATGCCGGGGGCGCGGCGGTAGTATTCGATGAGGGCGGCGTTGGCGGCGACGCTGCGAGGATCGAGAGCGACAGACGTCTCCAAGGCAGCGACGCATTTCTTCGCCCAGGTGAGTTTGGAGAAAAGCGAGGCACTGGAGGCCTTTCGGCCGTAGGCGTCGCCGAGGGCGATGAAGTAGGCGGAGTTTGCGGGGGAGAGTGTTGTCGCCGTTTCGTGGAGACGGACGGCGTCGTCGTCGCGTTTTTCGCGGAGGGCGATGAGGCCGAGAAAATGAAACGCCTCGGCGTTCGTTGGATCGGCGGCGGTGAGTTGCTCGAAAGCGGCGCGGGCTTCGGGGGTTTTCTTTTCCCGATAAAGCGCGATGGCGGCGGCGTTGTCGGACGCCGATGCGGCAGTGAAAGCCGATGCGGCGATCAGGGCGGCGATGGCGAGGCGGAGGAGGCGCATGATGCGCTTATTCGTAGCGGAGCGCGTCGATCGGATCGAGCTGGGAGGCTTTCATCGCGGGATAAAAGCCCGAGAGGATGCCGACGATCGCGCTGCCGCCGACGGCGATGACCATCCAGAAAACAGAGAGGAGCGTGGGCCACTTCAGGAAGTGGGAAACGAGTTGGGAGCTTCCGATGCCAAGGAGGATGCCGAGCGTGCCGCCGATGAGGCTGAGCACGACCGCCTCGGTGAGGAACTG
>CAMLSH010000356.1 GCA_946482625.1 uncultured Opitutaceae bacterium | reverse complement strand
CGGTTGGCGTTGAAGATGGCTTCGACCTGAGCGTTCGTCGCGGTGCCGTAGTACTTGCGCGCGATGGTGTAGAGGCCCTCGCCGGGTTTCACGACATGGCGGCGTCCGCCAACGGAGGGGGGCGTCGAAGGCGCTGTTTGCGGGGACTGCGTGGGGCGGGAAGCAGGCGGGACGAGCGCGGCGGTCTGAGGCGGCGTGGCGGTGGTCGGTCGCGTCGGCGTCGCCATGGTTGCAGCCGGAGGTGTTTCGGTGGCTTCTGCTTCGAGGGTCGGGCGCACCACGAGGAAGTCGTCGGCGGCGGGGGCGGAGATAGGGCTGGGGTCGACCGCCGGCGTTTCTTCGGGGGCGAGGGCGGTGATGTTTCCCTGAGGATCGACGGGGGCGTGGGCGGAGAGGCCCAGCGTGACGCGCAGGCGGGAAACCGCGGAGTGCAGCTGCTCGTTTTCGCGCTGGAGGCGTTGAACGACTTCGAAGTTATCCGCCGGTGTGAGCGGGTTTTCGAGCGGTCTGCCGGGCAGCGTGCTGGCGAATTCGCGTATGGCGGCGTCGATGCGCGCGTTCACGAGTACGGCCTGTTGAGTGCTGGGTTTCAGCTCGCGGTATTTTTTGAAGTGATAGATTGCCGAAATCGGGTCGCGCATGTGGCTCTGGTAGAGCAGGCCGAGTTCGAGATGGGCCTCAGGGGCGTTGAGCAAGCCGCGTTTTTCGATGACCTTCTGGAACTCCGAAAGCGCCTCCTGGTTGCGACCTTGGCGGATCAATTCTTTGCCGCGACGGTAGCCGGGCTCATCGACCTCGGCGGTGAACGGCATCGAATCCACGCGGTCGCAGCTGGCGGCGAGAAGCAGCGCCGCGAGCGCGAGCAGACCGGTGAAAAAACGACGAAGCCTCATCAGGAATGGAAAGGGTTTGAACGGAGAAAAGTTGCTCCTAACTTCGGCAAGCTCATTTCCGACTCAAACTATTAATGGCACTCGAAAACAAAACAGCGCTGGCCCGCGCGCGCGCCTGCATCCGGATCGAGGTGGAAGCGCTCGAGGCCACCGCGAAGAGCTTGGGAGCCGGATTCGTCGAAACGGCGCGGGCGGTTGAGGCCACACGCGCGGCGGGCGGAAAGCTGATTTTTTCGGGCATCGGGAAGTCCGCGCATATCGCCCAGAAACTCACGGGCACGTTTAACAGCACGGGTGTTTCCTCGTGTTTTCTCGATGCGACGCAGGCGCTTCATGGCGACCTCGGCCTGTGCGCGGAGGGCGATCTGGCGATCTTGCTCAGCAACAGCGGACAGTCGGAAGAGATCGTGCGGCTGGTGCCGGTGCTGAAGCGTTTCGGGGTGCGCGTTGTCGCGTTGACGGCGTTTGCCGACTCCGACCTGGCGCGGCATGCCGACCACAAACTCGTTTACTGCGTACCGCGCGAAGCCTGCCCTCTCGAGCTCGCGCCCACTGCCAGCACCACGGCGGCCCTTGCGCTCGGCGATGCGCTGGCGATGGTGTTGCTCGAAAGCCGCGGAGTGACGCGCGAGGATTTTGCCCGCTATCATCCGGCGGGAAACATCGGGCGGCTGCTGCTGTTGAAGGTGAAGGACATCATGCGCACGGGCGATCGCCTGCCGGTGATGTCGGAGAACGGGACGTTGCAGGAGGCGATCCTCGCGATGACGAAAGCGAAGTCCGGCAGCATCGCGCTCATCCAGCCGCGCACGAAAATACTTTCCGGCATCCTGACGGATGGCGATTTCCGGCGCAGCGCGTTGACCGGGCAGGGCTTCCTGGAAAAGCCGGTATCGGCTTTTATGACACGCGCACCGAAAACGATCGTCGAGGACGCGCTGGGCGTCGATGCGCTGCGGATGTTCGAGGCGCACAAGATCGACGATCTCATCGTGGTGGATCACAAGGGCCGGCCGGTCGGGCTCGTGGACGGTCAGGATTTGCCGAAGCTGAAAATCGTTTGATCGCCGGCGATGGATGCACCTTTTCGCGGCTGCGTTTGAAGCGCTCGTAGCGTTCTCGGATGCCTGAAACGCCTTTGTAACATCGCGGTGACGGGCGGGATTTGCATGGTTTTGCCGCGTGGGCATCCTAGTGTCCCGCACTCAATTTCGCACTCATGGCCAAGCGCACGTCTCGTAAAGCTCCCTCTCGTTCACGAAAAAAACCGCCCGTGGAACGCGCGGTCGTGCCCGTGGGAAACATCACGCCGATCCCCGCGCCGGGAAAGTCGATCAAGGCCGCCTACTTCAACCGGGAACTGAGCTGGCTGGCGTTTAACCGCCGCGTCCTGGAACAGGCGCAGAACGAGCGCGCGCCGCTGCTCGAACGCGTCAAGTTCCTCGCGATCGTCTGTTCGAACCTCGACGAGTTTTTCGAGATCCGCGTCGCCGGCATCATCCAGCAGGTGGAGTCCGGCGTGACCGAGTCCAGTGTGGACGGCCTGCCGCCGCGCGAGCAGCTGCGCCGTATCCACTCGGTGGTGGCGTCGCTGGTCGAAGATCAGTACCGTTGCTGGCACGAACAGCTTAAGCCGGCGCTGGCGAAGGAAGGCATCGTCTTCGAGTCGGCAAAAGGGCTCTCCGCGGAGGATCTCGACTGGGTGCGCAACTATTTCTTCGAGCAGGTGCATCCCGTTCTGACGCCCCTGGCGCTGGACCAGTCGCATCCGTTTCCCCAACTGGGCAACAAAACGCTCAACGTGGTCGTCTCGCTCGACAACCCGGAGACGCCTGAAGTCGAAGGCCTGGTCGCGATCCTGCCCGTGCCGCGCATCCTTCCGCGGCTGGTGGCGATCGCGCCGGGCGGACCCACGCAGCGGTTCATCTTCCTGAGCGAAGTGATCAAGCTATGCGCGGGGGAGTTTTTTCCCGGTTATCGCGTGCATCAGGCGCACGCCTTTCGGGTGACGCGCAACAGCGATCTCTACATCGACGAGGAGGAGGTGGAGAACCTGCTCAAGAAGATCGAGGACGAGTTGCGCAATCAGAAGCGTGGCGCAGCGGTGCGTCTGGAGATCGAGGAAGGTGTGAACGACAAGATCTTCGCCACTCTTTGCGATCATCTGGGACTCTCGCACGAATACGTCTTCCGCCTGAGCGGCCCGCTCAACCTGCTGCGGTTGATGGCGCTGACGGAGATCGACCGTCCCGACCTGAAGTTCCCGCCGTTTGTGCCGGTGCAGTGCTCGGCGCTCCATAACGTGGAGCAGATTTTCGACACGCTGCGCGCGCAGGATGTGATGCTGCATCACCCGTACGATGCCTTCACGCCGGTCGTCGATTTCGTCGAACAGGCCGCGCGCGATCCGCAGGTGTTTGCGATCAAGCAAACGCTGTATCGGACCAGTGGCGATTCTCCGATCGTGCGCGCGCTGATCGAGGCTTCGCGCAACGGCAAGCAGGTCACGGCGCTCGTCGAGCTCAAGGCGCGCTTCGACGAAGCCAACAACATCCAGTGGGCCCGCCAGCTCGAAGACGCCGGGGTGCATGTCGTGTATGGACTTATCGGGCACAAAACGCACTGCAAGTGCAGCCTGGTCGTCCGCCGCGAGGGCCGCGGTCTGCGGCGCTATGCCCATCTCGGCACGGGTAATTACAATCCGAGGACCGCGAAGCTTTATACCGATCTGAGTTACTTCACGTCGCGGGAGGAACTCACGGAGGACGTGGCGAATCTTTTCAACTCGTTGACGGGTTTCAGTCGCTCACCGGACTTTCAGCATCTGCTGGTGGCCCCGTTTAACCTCCATCGTCGGATGCAGGAGCTCATCCAGAGCGAAGCGGATAGTGCCGCCGCCGGTCGTCCCGCGCGCATCATGGTGAAGATGAACTCGCTGGTGGACAAAACCACCATCGACAATCTCTACGCAGCCTCGCAGGCGGGCGTGAAGATCGACCTCATCGTGCGTGGCGTCTGTTGTCTCGTGCCCGGCGTGAAAGGACTCAGTGAAAACATCCGCGTGCGAAGCATCGTCGGGCGTTACCTGGAGCACGCCCGCGCGTTCTACTTTCAGAACGACAGCGGCGGCGAGCCGCTCGTCTATGCGGGGAGCGCGGATTGGATGCCGAGGAACTTTTTCCGCCGGATCGAAGTCGTTTTCCCAATACAAGACGCCGAGCTACGCCGCTGGATCGTCAACGAGCTTTTCTCCATCGAGCTGCAGGACACGGAGAATGCCCGCGAGCTGCACGCCAACGGCAGTTACCTGCCAGTCGGGCTGAAGAACGAGACGCCCGCGTTTGCCGCGCAGAGCTACTTCATCGCTTCTGCGGCGCAGCGCGCACGGAATAACGGGTGAGCGCTTGGCGGTTGGGCGCATTATTCGTGGTGCGCGGGAGGGGTGTGGCCTGTTTGAGACGTGAGTAGGCGGATCACGCGCAACCGGCGGGTTAGGGATAACCCGCC
>CAMLSH010000355.1 GCA_946482625.1 uncultured Opitutaceae bacterium | reverse complement strand
GCGTTCTGCGTGGAGACGGCGCTTTTACGCCGCACCAGCTCCGTGCAAAGTCTCGTGATGATTTCGTAGCGGCTATTGACGAGCGCGCCGGCCCAGTCGGTGCCTTCAGCTTCCCAACGCTTTTTCCAGCCGTTGAGAATCTCCGCCGTCCGCGGGCTCAGCGGAGTCGATCCGGCCACGCGCATCGCATCTTGGTCGGTGAGCAACAGCAGTGCTTCCGCGCGCGCGATGAGGGGCGCCTTCGCGTCGCTGGCGACCAGCGAGGCTTGCAGTTCGGCGACAGCCGGCGCGATGGCCGCGGGCACATCCCACGCGTGGCGGGAGAGCGGCAGGTCGTGGCGGCTCATGGCGAGCTTAAGCTCGATGATTCCCTTCCCGTGGGCCGCTTCGCACGCGATCACCGGGATGCCCAGCTCTTGTTCGAGATGACCGATGCGGATCTCCATGCCCGCCGCCGCGGCGAGATCCATCATGTTGACCACAAGAATCACGGGGCGGCCGAGATCGAGGATCTGGTGAACGAGGTAGAGATTACGTTCCAGGTTCGTCGCGTCGACGATGCAAAGAATCCGGTCCGGCTGGGGCGTGTCGGCGCGACGGCCGAGCAGCACATCGCGCGTGACCGCTTCGTCGGGCGAGCGGGCGGCGAGCGAGTACGCACCGGGCAGATCGATCACGGTCATCGCGTGCCCGTGTTGTGAATACGCCGTGCCTGTCTTCTTCTCGACAGTGACGCCGGGATAGTTGCCCACCTTCTGCTTCAGCCCGGTGAGCGCGTTGAAGAGCGTGCTTTTCCCGCAGTTCGGATTTCCGACGAGGGCAAAAACCGGGGCGCGCGCAGGGAAGGACGGTTTGGGATCGGTAGCCATGGTGCGCGTTTACTTTGCCGGGGCCGATCCGACGATGATGTGCTCGGCTTCGCTCTTACGCAGCGTGAGATGGTAACCGCGTACTTTGATTTCGATCGGGTCGCCCATCGGAGCGGTGCGGACCAGGGTGATCACCGTTCCAGGCAACAGGCCCATTTCGCGCAAGCGGAGGAAAACCGTGCCCTGTTTAGGAAGATCGCGAACCGCGGCCGATGCGCCGACGGTGAGCTGGGAAAGCGTTTGCGTGTCAGACATGAAAAGCAGGCGGAAACCAGGTCAGACTCCGCCGTGGATCAGTTCCACGACGATGTGACCGGCGGCGCGGTCGCTCAGGGCGATGCGGGCGCCACACAACTGACATAACAGGGTGCGCCGGCCCGATACTTTTTCGATGATCGCCGATTCGCAAAACCCCATCTCCCGCAGGCGCTGGCAAACATCGTCCTGCCCCGCCAATTCACAGACGCGCCCGGTCGCACCGACAGGAAGCTCGGTGAGGCGCATCCGCTGGGGACGAAAGATATCGGTCGAGGGCGACATGGAGGAGTGCCCAGTGAGGTGAGACCGAGTTTCAAAGTCAACAGGCTGCCATGGGTTTTCGAAAGGATTACGGCCGCCACTGGCCCTCATCATGGCGGGCACTTTTCTGGGCAAAACTCCGTCGCTCCTGTGTTGAGCGCGCAGGTTATCGTCGAGCACGGGAGACCGCGACACCCCGCGAGCTTTCGATGCGAAACGCCCGCCACAGAGGCGGCGTCGAAAAGAAAAAGTAATAGAACGGCGTACCCTTCATCGCGGCTAAAACAGCAGGCGGCGGAATCCGTAAAGAAAGACATGATCGTCCACCTGCCACTTTCCCGAAGTGACCAGCTCAGCCTCAATGGCCGGGCGTTGTTGAGGGATTTGGCGAGCGGAGATTTTCGGAAGCTGAGCTTCCATCTCCGTGGATTCTGCCGGGCGCTGAGGGCGAGTTGACAGCGGGTTTTGGTGTCGCTGGGCAAGAGGTCCGCGGGATGCGCGAGCGGCTAGATCCGCCCGCGTCGCAAAAATGCGACTTGCATTGCCGCCACGCGTTGAGTCGCTTTTCCAGTCATGAAAAGGCGCGACGGGCTTTATGTTCACTCCTCGGCGGCACACAGAGCGGTGGCTTCCGAACCGGGGGTTATGAGGACGCTGGGCTGAGGGGCGCATTGGGAGTAACCCCACCGGAGCGCGTCCAGTTCGCGTTTCGCCTGTGCCAAGTCAGGAACGGTTAATCGCCGAGGGTGAGGCTGACCAAACTACACACTATGAATCGCAAGATCGTGATCTTGGGCCTGGCCGCGATGGCCGCCGCCCTTCCCTCCCTCCAAGCTGCCGGTCCGGCATTCATTCGCCCGACCATCGCTTACGTCGCCCCTGAGGCCGACGGCTACGATGACGCTGGCTACATCGGCGTGGCCGCAGGCGTAACCACGGGCTCCACGCGTCAGCATGAGTTCAGCGGCGAGATTGGCGCCACCGGCTGGGAGTTTGACGAGCGCGTGGCTGGCACGCGTGTTGAGGCCACGGAGACATACGTGCCGATTCTGGCCAACTACCGTTACTACGTCCAACCGACGGGCTCGAAGGTGCGCTTCTTCTTTGGACCCTCGATCGGGTTTACCGCAGCGAGCTACGAAATCGAAGCGAGTGGTGGCGGCTTTTTCCAGAAGGACGACTCGGCGGAAGTCTTCTTCACCTTCGCGGGCAATGCGGGCGTCGATATCCAGTTCAACGAGAAGTTTTCACTGAACGTTGGCTATCGCTATCTCTACATCGACGGAGGTGAAACCGAGCTCTTCGGCGAGACGCTTGATCTCGATGAGTCAAAAGCCCACGTGATCTTCGCAGGACTCAATATCCGCTTCTGAAAGTGAAGGAGCGCTCTGCCGGGTAAAACCAGCGTAGCGACCCACCTCTGAGCCGGCCTCTCGTTGAGGCCGGCTTTTTATTTGCCACGAAAGCGCCGAAAACGGCCAAGAAAAAAGCGCGGTCTGTAGACCGCGCTTGAAGAAATTGAGGAGCAGGAGCCGCCCGTCCGGACAGCTGTTTATTTGCGGCGGCGAATAACGCCGAGTTGGGCGACCGAGAAGCGGACGACGCCTTCGAGGCGCTCGACTTCGGCGGGGTCCATACTCTCGCGATTGCGCAATGCTTCTTCGGCGCGGGCCTGGGCGTTCACCGTGGCCGCTTCGTCGATCTTTGCTTCGTCGATGGCGCTTTCCGCGAGGACGGAAACTTTATCTCCGTCGATCTCGGCGAAACCATTTCCCACCGCGAGATACTCCGTGCGTCCGTTTTTGGATACGCGGAGTTCGCCTGCCTGCACCTGTGTGAGCAGCGGAATGTGGCCGGGCAGGATGCCGATTTCGCCTTCGACCGTCGGGATGACGACGGTCTCGATGACATCGGAGTAAACCCGGGCTTCGGGGGTGACGATTTCGAGTGTAAGAGGCATGGGTCGGAAGTCGCGAGGAGTGGGTAGCGAAAGCGAGTTGGTGTGGCGTCAGTCTTGGTTATGCTCGCTACGAACGACTCGAGGCTCGCTACCGCGGATTACTTCTTGGCTGCGGCGGCGATGACTTCGTCGATGCCACCCTTCATGTAGAAGTCGCCTTCTGGAATGTGGTCGAGTTCGCCAGAGAGGATCATCTTGAAGCCGCGGACGGTTTCTTTGACCGGCACGTATTTACCGGGCGTACCGGTGAACACTTCAGCGACGGCGAACGGCTGCGAGAAGAAGCGCTCGATCTTGCGGGCGCGGAAGACGGCCTGTTTGTCCTCGGGCGAAAGTTCGTCGAGACCGAGAATCGCGATGATGTCCTGGAGATCCTTGTAGCGTTGGAGAACGCGTTGGAGTTCGCGGGCAACCTTGTAGTGCTCGTCGCCGACGATGGAGGGCTCAAGCGCTTTCGACACTGATGCGAGCGGATCGACGGCCGGGTAAATGCCCTTTTCGGCGATGGAACGCTCGAGCACGATCGTCGAGTCCAAGTGGGCGAAGGTGTTGGCCGGAGCCGGGTCGGTCAAATCGTCGGCGGGCACGTAAACAGCCTGCACGGAAGTGATGGAGCCCTTCTTCGTCGAGGTGATGCGCTCCTGGAGGATGCCCATCTCGTTCGCGAGCGTCGGCTGATAACCCACCGCGGACGGCGAGCGTCCAAGAAGAGCGGATACCTCAGAGCCGGCTTGCGAGAAGCGGAAGATGTTATCGATGAAGAGAAGCACGTCCTGGTTTTTCTCGTCGCGGAAGTACTCGGTCATCGCGAGCGCCGAGAGGGCGACGCGCATACGGGCGCCCGGCGGTTCGTTCATCTGGCCGTACACGAGCGCGACCTTCGACTTGCTGAGGTCCTTCTGATCGATAACGCCCGCTTCCGACATTTCGTGGTAAAGATCGTTACCTTCACGGGAACGCTCACCGACGCCGGCGAACACGGAGTAACCACCGTGGGCTTTGGCGATGTTGTTGATGAGTTCGAGAATGACGACGGTCTTGCCGACGCCGGCGC
>CAMLSH010000354.1 GCA_946482625.1 uncultured Opitutaceae bacterium | reverse complement strand
CGTTTTTGTTGAAGACGGTGATGATCGTCTGGTCGGCGGCGCCGAGTTCGCCGAGGACGCTGAGCGTGGTGGCGTGGTGTTTTTCGAAGTCGGGGTTGGAGACGTCGATGACGTGGATCAGGAAATCGGCGATGATGACTTCCTCGAGCGTGGCCTTGAACGCGTCGACGAGGCGGTGCGGGAGGCGGCGGATGAAACCGACGGTGTCGGTGACGAGGAGTTTTTGATTTCCGCGGAGGAGAAGCTGGCGCGTGGTGGGGTCGAGCGTGGCGAAGAGTTTGTCTTCGGCGAGGACGTTGGAGCCGGTGAGTTTGTTGAGGAGCGTGGATTTGCCGGCGTTGGTGTAGCCGACGACGGCGGCAGTCGGGACAGGGACGCGCTGGCGTTTGTGGCGCTGGACGCCGCGTTGTTTTTGGACGGATACAAGCTCGTGTTTGAGCTTCGTGATGCGGTCGCGGACGAGACGGCGATCTTGTTCGAGTTGGGTTTCGCCTTCGCCGCCCATGCCGCCGCCGCCGCTGCGTTGACGGGACAAGTGCGTCCAGGCGCGGGTGAGCCGCGGAAGCGAATACTCCATGCGGGCGAGAGCGACTTGGAGAACGGCTTCGCGGGTGCGGGCGCGGTCGGCGAAGATATCGAGGATGACTTCTTCGCGGTCGATGACGGCGATGCCGGAGAGTTTTTCCCAGTTGCGCTGCTGAGCGGGCGAGAGGGATTCGTCGATGACGATGAGGTCGGCGCGGAGCTCTTTAGCCTTGGCGATCATCTCCTCGGTCTTGCCGCTGCCGAGGAGGGTGGCGGGCGTGGGGCCGCGGAGGTTGATGAGTTCGCGGCCGACGATGCCGATGTGAAGATTTTCGACGAGCTCGTGAAGTTCTTCGAGGAGCTCGGCTGCCTCACCGGGCTGCATGTCGTTGGTCTGGACGCCGAGGAGGAAGGCGCGTTCGCAGCGTTTGGAGTCGTCGGTGGAAGGAGTCGAATCGAGGAAGTCGGCCATTGAGGAGGACGGTCAGGCTACGAGGCGGAGGAGGAGAGTCAAACGGGGTGATGAGGGTGGATGGCGCCGTTTTCGGAGTGGACCACAGAGAGCACAGAGTGGGAACACAGAGGACACGGAGATCGGAGTTGGAGGGGGCGGATCGGATGGAGGAGAAAGGCGAAGGGGGACGAGAATGAGCGGGCGTGGGGCGGATGGGTGCGTTGACGCGGAGGTTTTTTCGAGAAAGGTGCGGGCATGCATCGAGGTAGGTCCGGCTGGTTACGATTTTCGTTTTGGGTGACTGCGGCGTGTCTGCTCGTCGGGTGCGCGAGCGGCGGGGCGGGGGTGAGATCTACGGCGCCGGGGAATCGGGCGGGGGCGGCGTTGGATGCGCAGGGGGCGCCGATCAAGGCTCCGTTTTATTATGAGCCACTCAAGGTGCGGAATGCGTGCTTCGTGGAGTCGATCCGGCTCTACGACCAGTATCTATCGCGGAAGATCGGCGGGGAAACGGGCTGGGTGAAGGTGTTGCAGTGGGGGCATCGCGAGAGCGACTCGAAGGTGGGGCTCGGTCATGCGGTGGCGGTGTTTTCGTGGGGCGGCCGATTGTGGACCTACGACATCAATCACGCGTTCACCCAACTGGCCGTGCCGCTGGACCGGCGGGCGGATTTGACGGATGTGACGCCGGAAATCTTCGCAAGATATCCGAAGCAGCAGCCGGTGCTGGCGACGTATCGGGAGGATGGATTCCAGCAAGAGCGAAAGAAGGTGCCGGAGTTTCTGTTTTATCACGCGAGCCAGGACGTGCGTGAGGCGACGAAGGTGGCGAGCGAACTGGGACGGTTTCGGCCGGTGAAGGTGCTGGAGTTCAAGTATACCGAGGGGGCGGAGTTGAAGACGGGCGTGGCGGCGGCGTTCCTTTTTGGCAACCGGCCGTGCCTCTACATGCCGGCGAAGGGGACGCAGATCGGGCGGGTGCGGGTGACGACGATCGACGATCTGCGTCTGCTCGCGAACATGCTCCGGCAGTTGTATCCGAAGGCCACGGACGTCAAATGGCACGGAGGCGGGTATTGGCTTTATCCGCCGAAGACGTGAGCGGGGCCGAGTGACTGGCGGCGGTCTGGAAGCAGGTGGGAGTGGAAATCCGGACGCGGAAGGCCGACGAACGATGGCGATAAAGAGGAACGCGAAAGAGGGGGAGGCGGGCCGGAGGTTGCAGGATGGTTGCGGTCACAAATATTTTGAGGTGCCGCCGGCTTGCACGGGCCGGGCTAAGGTATTGACCTGCTTGCGCCGATATGGGGTGAGTCCGTTTTTCGCCCCAGCCGGTGTTCCCCTCCACATGCTCGCGTCAAAAAAAATCCTGATCGCCGATGAGAATCGCAACGCGAGCGCGGCGCTGGTGGCGCGTTTGCGAAGGCTGGGCTATGACGTCGCGTCTGTGGCGGCGACGCTCGACGAGGCATGCGAACAGGCGGTGCGGGAGCTGCCGAGCGCGGTTTTTGTTTCGATGGCGTTGATCGACGGCGCGAGCGGCGGGCTGGCGGCGATTCGGGGACGTTTCGCGATGGCAGTCATTTTTATCGCACCGAGTCCAACGGCAGCGCCGGCGTTGGGTCTGGAGGCGTGGGAGTATGTTTTGCGCGGAGGCGATGACCGAGAGTTGCAACTGGTGCTGGCGGGGGTGTTGGCGCGGGCGGCAGGCGAAACGCGTGTCCACGAACTGGAGACAAGGTTGCAGGAAGAGCAGGCCTTCGGCGATCTGGGCCGCGTGGCGGGGAAGGTCGCGCATAAGTTTAACAACCTGCTCATGGCAGTGACGAGCGGGGTGACGCTTCTGCGGATGGATTTGCCGGATAATTCGCCGGTGATCCCGCATCTGGACAAGATGGAGGAAGCGGTCGGCCGGGGGGCGGAACTTTGCCGTCAACTGCTGGCGGGCGTGCGACGCGAGAGCGGCACGTTGACGTCGGAATCGGCGGGTGGCGGCTTCAGACCGGAGGAACCCGGCGGGCAGGCGCCGGTGGCGGCGCCGCGGGGAGGCATCCATGGCGCGGTGTTGATCGTCGATGACGACGAATCGGTGCGCGCGCTGGCGCGCTGGGTGGTGGAGCGCGCGGGATATCCGGCGGTGGCGGCGCGCGACGGGGATGAGGCGCTGGAGAAATTTCGCGCGGACCCGGGGGCCTTCGGGCTCGTGCTGCTCGATCTGACGATGCCGCGCATGAGCGGCGAGGAAGTCTTGGTAGGGTTGCGCTCGATACGACCGAACGTGCAGGTGGTCGTGATCACCGGCTACGGCGAGGAGGCGATCCAGGAAGGCGAATGGGAAGGAATCGCGGGGTTTCTGCAGAAGCCGTTCAGCCCGGATGCGCTGCGGGCGATGTTGCAGCGGTGCGCGGGGTGAACGCGGAGCTGGATTTTCGATTGGAGAGGCCTTGGGGCGGAGGCGGCGGGTGGATTTTTATCGCGGAAACGCTGAAGGGCGGAGACGCGGAATGTCGGAAACAGACTAGAGCTTCAGCGACGGTTTGAGCTTCTCGTAGAGTTTTGGGCCGAGGCCTTTGACTTCGAGGAGGGCGTCGAGGGTCTTCAGTGGGCGGGCGGCGACGATCGCGGCGGCGATAGGTTTCGACAGGCCCTTAATGGCCGAGAGCTCGGCGGCGGTGGCTTTGTTGATCGAGACGGGCGCGGCGGCGGAAATGGGCGTGGGGTGGGAGGTGAGATTCCTCTTGGACGCGGCGCGACGAGCTGGTTTCGCGGGCGGTGCGGCGGGAGCGTCGGCGGTGAGGAGCGCGGGATCGGGCGAGGATTTTGTTGTCGTTTCGGCGGTGAAAGGCGCCTGCGTCGTCGGGCTTTCGCCGGCAGCGAGCGGTGCGGCGGTGTAGGCGACGGGTTCTCTGAAGTTGGTGTAGTCGCGGGTGGTGTAGCCGGTGCCGGTCCATTCGCGGAGCATCAGGCAGAAGTACCAGGTGCCATCGGGCGGGGCTTTGAAGGCGAGGTCCAGCGGCGGGGGATTCCATTCGCTCTGGCCGGCCAGCGTGCCGAGGACGGCGGCGGCGAGGGGGGAGCCGTTGAAGTGGCCGCCTGAATACGGGTGGGGAAGCGCCCAGAGTTCGAGCGCGAGCGTGCCGGTGAGATTGGATTCGTCGCGTGGGTTTTCGATGGCGGCGACTTCCAGCGTGATGCGGCGGCCGTCGATTTTGTAGCCGACGTGGCCGCGAAGGCAGGGCAGAAGAAACGTCTCGGGGCGCGGATAGCTAGCGTAGCCGTGAATCTCGCCGGGAGCAGCCACGAGGAGGAGAACCATCGTGAAGCCGCCGCCGCCGCCCGGAGCGTGAAAGGCGGTGGTGGCGTGAATGGGGGACGGCGTGGAAGTGAAGTTTTCGAGCGACCCCAGGCTGACGTCGGCGACTTTGAATCCATCGAT
>CAMLSH010000353.1 GCA_946482625.1 uncultured Opitutaceae bacterium | reverse complement strand
ACTTTCGCATGCGGCAGCGTCTGCTTGATGATCCGCGTCGCCCCGAAGAAATCGACCGCGTAGTTGTTATGCTCCTCGATGCCCGTCGCGACCGTGAGGATGTTCGGATCGAAAATAATATCCTCCGGCGGAAACCCGATTTGCTCCGTGAGCAGCTTGTACGCACGCGTGCAGATGCGGACCTTCTCATCACGCGTCGCCGCCTGCCCCTGCTCGTCAAACGCCATCACGACCGCCGCCGCGCCATAACGCATGATCAACTTCGCGCGTCGCAAAAACTCCGCCTCACCATCCTTCAGCGAGATCGAGTTCACGATGCCCTTGCCCTGGAGGCATTGCAGCCCCGCCTCGAGCACCGTCCACTTGGACGAATCGATCATCACCGGCACCCGCGTGATATCCGGCTCCGCCGCGATAAGGTTCAAAAACTTCACCATCGTCGGCTCACCTTCGATGAGCGCTTCATCGACATTGATATCGATGATGTTCGCGCCGCTCTCGACTTGTTGACGCGCGATTTCAAGGCACGCCGCCCAGTCGCCCGCTTTGAGCGCCTTGGCGAATTTTGGCGAGCCGGTGATGTTCGTTCGCTCGCCGACGACGAGGAAACTGGATGCGGATGATTTGGTCACAGCTTAAAAAAAGTGGGATGGAGAAAAAATGAAACCGCCGCGCCCGCTGCCAAAGTGAGCAGCGTCGCGAGCACGACAAGCACGTACGTCCGGCGCAAATCCCCCGCATCCGCGCCCACCGGATCGCCCGGATCGCCGAGCCACACATCGGCCACCAGCGCGCCGTTCTTGTAGATCGGCCCGATGAGCCGCCGCTGGATCGCCCCCGCCGTCGCCGCCTCCGGCCAGCCGCTATTCGGTCCCGGCACCAGCGCGTGCCCCGCGAGCGCCGCCCGCCAGGCCTTCCGCGCCGAGCAACCCGGCACGACCGCACCCAGTCCGCTGATCAACACGAAGCTCCACCGCGCCACCGGAAAATTAAGCACGTCGTCGAACCGCGCGCCGCACCAGCCAAAGCGCAGATAACGCTCCGTCTTGTAGCCCACCATGCTGTCCATCGTGCTGATGATCTTAAACACCACCGTCCCCAACGGCCCAAATGCCACCGCATAAACCAGCGGCGACAACACCCCATCGACGAGATTCTCGCTGAGACTCTCCACCGCCGCCCGTCCGCACGCGCGCGTATCCATTTTCTCCGTATCGCGCCCGACCAGCATCGCAATCGCCACGCGCGCGCCCGCCTCATCACCCCGCGCCACCGCCCGCGCCACGCGTTCCCCGTGCACGATCAAATCCCGCAGCGCAAAACACGCCCACAAGATCAGTCCCGCCGCAAAATCCACCGCCCAAGGATGCACCGCCGCCGTGCCCACGAGCAACGCCACGCACAGCGGCACGACCGTCGCGACCAGCAACAAAAACAACATCACGCCGCCAACATAGCCATTCGCGCCCATGCGAAACAGCAGCCGCTCAAACGCGCTCAGCAAATTCCCGAGCAACCGGATCGGATGCCACCGAAACACCGGATCTCCGATCAATGCATCCAGCCCCAACCCGATCGCCGCCCACAGCAAAAACCGAGGCTCAAAAAACCCCGTCACTGCCTCAACCGTCTCCAAGATCGCATTCATGCGCACCCTCCGAGGTAGGGCGCGTTATCCCTAACGCGCCGGTTGGACTCGATACGCAAAGATTCGTTTGTACGAGGGCAGCATCGTTCCGGCGCGTTAAGGATAACGCGCCCTACCCCATACCTATCCCGACGATCCGTACCTTGCTTCACGCTCTCCTCCACTTCAACCGCCACCCCGCCGCGATAGCCCGGGCCACCAGCGCCGGCGCCGCGCTCACCAACTCCGCCGGCGTATTCACACTCCGGCCGCGCGCCAGCTCCGCGCGCACCTCCGAGAAAGCCTCCGCCCGCGCCCCGAGCCCGACCGCGAGCAACGCCGCTTGATTAAGCAAAGCCTCCTGCGCAACCGACGCCCCCAGCGTCCCGAACTGCACACGATCCAGCACCGCCGCCAACGCATAAGCCGCCGCCGCGACCTGCGGTTCGTGAATCACCGACATCCAGTTCGCCGCAAACAATTCAAACTCCGCCGCCGAAAGTCGCTCCGCCATCGCACTCTTCAACGTCGCCTCCTTCACACCAAACCGTCCCAGTGCGTGCAAAATCGACCGCGTGTAACTCGCCTCGAGTCCATTCTGCCAGCGCAGCGCCTCCAGCGTCGCAGCACGTACCGCATCGCCGATGAGCTCGCCCGCTTTCGTGTGCTGCCCTGTCCACGTCCGTAAAGTCGCACCCGTCTGCGGCGTCGCCAGCGCGTATTGATCCGTGCCCGTGCCCGTCGCGAGCCGCGTCGAATATTTGCTGCCCACCGCGAGCTCCATCAACGCGCTCGTCTTCGCCTCCGTCATCGTCACGACCGCGCGCGCCAGCGCCGTCGCATTCAGCGGCGACGAAAAAAACACCAGCGTGTTGATCGTCCCGTGCGCCGTGCCCGCCGGCTTCGCTTCGACCGCATCGCGTTTCAACACGCACGTCTCCGCTTGCGCCGACGTCTTCACCCACGCGCCGTTCACTTCGTCGTAATGCGCCGGATCGCCCGCGCAGCCCGCGTTCCCGCTGACGCCCGCCGTCACGATCGCGGTCACCGCGAGGTCCGCCCACGTGCGCGTCACCACGCCGAGATACTGCATGTTCGCCGCCGTGCCCATCACCGCCGTCGCATCCGCCGCGAGCCCGAGTTCGTCGCACACATGACGCTGATATTCGAGCGGCCCGAGCCCGTTGATTAGATCCGCGCGCTCCTGATGCCTCGCGCCTTCGCAGCTCTGGTGATTCACCAAAAACCGCACATCGCTCCGCAGCCCGCCGTTGCGCGCGCACGTGCTCAGCACGTGCGCCGGCGACTTCAACGTCGCCACCAAGTGACGCCCGCGCCGGCTCACGGAGACGAACTCCGACGAGAAAACCCCAACGTCCGATGCCGGTGAAACGACAGCACTCATGATGACAACAACTGACCCACCGCCGCCGCTCAGGCGACCAGCAAAGGCTCCAGTCCGCTCAGCCGCATCGCGACCGGGATCTCCGGCAACTTCCGGGTCGGCAGCCCGCGCACCGCTTTCGCGATCGCGCCGATATGCGGCGGCGTCGAGCCGCAGCAACCGCCGACCAGATTGACTAGTCCGGCCTCGGCAAACTCGCGCAACACCGCCGCCATGTCCGCCGGCGTTTCGTCGTATCCGCCAAACGCATTCGGCAGTCCCGCGTTCGGATAACACGTCACGTAGCACTCGGCCACGCGCGCCAGCTCCTCAATGTACGGACGCATTGCCCGCCCACCGAGCGCGCAATTGATCCCCACCGAAAACGGCTTCGCATGACGGATCGAGTTATAAAACGCCTCCGTCGTCTGCCCCGAAAGCGTGCGTCCCGACGCATCGGTGATCGTCACGCTGATCATCACCGGCAGCTTCCAGCCGATCTCTTCGAAAACACCTTCAACAGCGAACAGCGCCGCCTTCGAATTCAGCGTGTCAAAAATCGTCTCGATCAACAGCGCATCCACGCCGCCTTCGATCAGCGCGCGTATCTGCTGCGTATACGCTTCGACGACCTGCTTCCAGGTCACCGCCCGATAATCCGGCCGGTTCACATCGGGCGACATCGACAGCGTGCGGTTCAGCGGCCCGATCGCGCCCGCCACATAACAACGCCGGCCCGGCGTCGCCGCCTCGGCCTTCTTCGCCGCGCGTTTCGCACACGCCACCGCCGCGAGATTCAGCTCCGTCACGATCGACTCCAAGTGATAGTCCGCCTGCCCGATCGTCGTGGAGCTAAACGTGTTGGTCTCCACCATGTCCGCCCCGGCCGCGAAGTAGTTTCCATGGATCTCCTCGATGATGTCCGGCCGCGTCAGGCACAGCAGATCGTTGTTACCCTTCAGGTCGTGCGGGAAGTCTTTGAACTGCTCTCCGCGAAAATCGCGCTCCTCCAGCCCGTACGTCTGCACCATCGATCCCATCGCTCCGTCCAACACCGCGATCCGTTCGGAAAACAGCGCGCGCAACTCGGCAAAAACGGGAGACTCGGGAAGTGAATTAGCCATGGGAAAACTCGTTATATCGTCATATCAGGATTCAAAGATATGTTCTTGGCAAGCGCCGCGTCATCTGTCTTTGCCTGAGCGCGGTAATGCTTGTGCCGGGTCCATCCGACGCAAGTGCAGCCTACGCGTAAAGCTTCGCAAGAAACGCCCAAACACAGGCGTTGCCGGATGGAGCCACGCGCCGGATGCTCGCCGATGTCAGCCGTTCTTTTGAAAGCCTGAGGCAGCGGGGAAGGCCGTGAAAACCGGCCACAGTTGCGCTGCGGTAACGCATCAGTCCAAAGCTCC
>CAMLSH010000352.1 GCA_946482625.1 uncultured Opitutaceae bacterium | reverse complement strand
TCGACGCCGCTCATGCGCGTCTGAGCGGTGAACGGAACGAAGGTCGCATGGGGCGCGGAGAGTTCGCGCTGGCGGAGATTGAATTTTTCTTTCGCGAGGACGGCGATGCTGCGGCCCTCGGGAGTTTCGTCGGCGAGCGAGGCGAGTTGGGCGGCATCGGCGAGTTTTTCGACCGATACGCCAGGCGCGGGAATGAACTCAGAAGCCTGGCGGTTACCGAGGGTGATGGTGCCCGTTTTGTCGAGGAGGAGGACGTCGATGTCACCGGCGGCTTCGACGGCGCGGCCGGAGGTGGCGATGACGTTGCGGCGGATGAGGCGGTCGATGCCGCTGATGCCGATGGCGCTCAGGAGCCCGCCGATGGTCGTCGGGATCAAACAAACAAAGAGCGCAACGAGAACGGGTAGGGACGTGTCGATGGCGCCGGGCTGTCCGGCAAGTTTCTCGGAGAAATCGGCGAAGAAGGGCAGCGTGGCGACGACGACGAGAAAGAGGAGAGACATGGCCACGAGCAAAATGCCGAGGGCGATTTCGTTGGGCGTGCGCTGACGGGAAGCGCCTTCGACGAGGCCGATCATGCGATCGAGGAAACCGCCGCCAGGCTCGACGGTGACGCGGATGACGATGCGGTCACTGAGAACCCGGGTGCCACCAGTGACGGCGCTGCGGTCGCCGCCGCTTTCGCGTATCACCGGCGCGGATTCACCGGTGATCGCGGATTCGTCCACGCTGGCGATGCCCTCGGTGACTTCGCCGTCGGCGGGGATGACGTCGCCGGTCTCGCAGATGACGAGATCGTCTTTGCGGAGATCGGGGGCGGCGATGCGTTCCTCGGTGCCGGACTTGGCGAGGCGGCGCGCAAAGGTTTGGGAACGGGCGCGTTTGAGGGAGTCGGCCTGAGCTTTGCCGCGGCCTTCGGCGATAGCCTCGGCGAAGTTGGCAAAGAGCACGGTGAACCAGAGCCAGGCGGTGATCTGGACGGTGAAAAACGATAGCGAGCCGGAGGCCGCATCGCGGATGGCGACGACGGTGACCGCGAACGCGCCGAGGGCGGTGGCGAAGATGACGGGATTTTTCCAAAGGGCGCGCGGATCGAGTTTGATGAACGAGTCGATGGCGGCGCGGGAAAGGAGCGCAGCGTTCCAGGAAGAGGACTGTGGTTTCATTTTTTAAATCGCGGAAGCGCGAGAGGGCGGAGACGCGGAGGAATCGGAGTGATCGGCTAGAATGTGCGGCTGTTGATCAGCATGAGGTGCTCGACGACGGGACCGAGGGTGAGTGCGGGAAAGTAGGTGAGCGCGACGACGACCAGAATCACGCCGCTCAGGAGGATGGCGAAGAGCGGGCCATCGGTCGGGAAGGTGCCGCTGGAGGGCGGCATAGTTTTTTTGGCCGCGAGGCTGCCGGCGATGGCGAGGACGGGGATGATCACGCCGAAGCGGCCGATGAGCATGGCGAGCGCTCCACCCCACGTGTAGAGATCGCCGGTGGCCGTGAGGCTGCCGAAGGCCGAGCCGTTGTTGTTGGCCATGGAGCCCCACGCGTAGAGGATCTCGGTCAATGCGTGCGGACCTGCACTGCCGACTGCTGACCGGCCAGCCTCGGTCGCGAAGGAGAGGGCGCAGCCAATGAGAACCGCCGCGCAAGGCAGAAGGACGGCGATCGCAGCGAGGCGGACCTCGCGGGCTTCGATTTTTTTGCCGAGATACTCGGGTGTGCGACCGACCATCAGACCGGCGAGGAAGACGGTGAGGATGATCATCATGACCATCCCGTAGAGCCCGGCACCGACACCGCCGAAAATGATCTCACCGAGAAGTATGTTGAGCAGGACGATGCCGCCGCTGAGCGGCGAGAGCGAGGCGTGCATGCCGTTGACGGCGCCGCACGAGACAACGGTGGTGATGTTGGAAAAGAGCAGCGTCGGGATAACTCCGATACGCGTCTCTTTGCCTTCCATGATGAGCGCGGCTGAGTTCGGCGACCCGAGTTCGCTCCAGATGGAGAGGCCCACCGCGGCAAAGAGGAACGTGGCCATCACGCCGTAGACGATCCAGGCGTGACGACGCGCTCCGGTAAGCAGACCCCACGCGAAGACACAGGCGGCGGGAATGACGAGGATGGCGAAGGTCTCCAGGAAGTTGGAGAATGGCGTGGGGTTTTCGAACGGATGCGCGGAATTGAGGCCGAAGAAACCGCCGCCGTTGGTGCCGAGTTGCTTGATGGCGATTTGCGAGGCCGCAGGGCCAAGCGGGATCACCTGTTCGGTGCCTGCGAGTGTGGTTGCCGTGGCGTAGGGCGCGAACGACATGACAACACCCTGGGCGAGGAGGACGATCGCGGTGGCGAACGACAGGGGCAGAAGGACGTAGACTGTGGTGCGAACGAGGTCGGCCCAGAAATTGCCGATGCCTTGAGCGGAACGGCGTGAGAAACCGCGGGCGAGTGCGGCAAGGACGGCGAGACCGGTGGCGGCGCTGAGAAAATTTTGCACGCTCAGCCCAACCATCTGTACCCCGTAGCTCATTGTCGCTTCGCCGGAGTAGGCCTGCCAGTTGGTGTTCGTCATGAACGATACGGCGGTGTTCACGGCGACACCGAGCGGAACGGCGGGGAAGTTTTGCGGATTGAGCGGCAGATGTGCCTGCAGGAGTTGCAGCGCGAGAACGGCAAGCGCACCGAGGAGATTGAAGGCGACGAGCGCGCACGCGTAACCGCGCCAGGTCATGTCTTCGTCAGGGCGGACACCCGCAGCGCGGTAGAGTGTTTTTTCAACCGGGCCCAGCCAGGCGAGCCACCGAGGCGGATTGCCTTGGAATGTTCGGGCGAGCCAACGGCCGAGGAGCGGCGTGCTGGCGACGAGAAGAAGGAAGAAGATCCCGAGATAGACGACGTCGGCGGCGTTCATGCGTCCGAAAGACTACCGGTGATCTGGTCTCCCGGGTAATTAAGAGCGGGGCGGCGAGCGCTAAGAAAACATTAAGGCGGCAGGGCAAATCCCTCCGACAGAGGCGTGCAAAGCAAGAGACCCGGCCGATAATGGCCGGGTCTCGAAGCAGACTTAAAACCTAGAGAGGAAACTCAGCGGTACTCTTCGCCGGTGATGGCGTTTACGATTTTGAAGTTTTCGACGTGGTAGTTGAGGTCGGCGCGGAAGGCCAGTTTCACACCGAAGAGCTTCTCCATGCGGACGAGGAGCTCGGCGTCTTCGCTGCGGAGGCGTTCCAGGATGCTCGGGTGGACGAGCACGCGCAGGGAGTATTCCTTGCCGTCGCCACGCGCCTGGAGGCGGCGGACGATGGAGGACAGTTTGCGCTGGAGCTCGACGGACATCGTTGTCGCCGATTTCACGATACCGCGGCCGCGGCAGTACGGGCAGTCGGTGTACAAGTTGGACGAGAGCGACTCCTGCTGGCGCTGGCGGGTCATCTGCATGATGCCGAGCTGCGAGATCGGGAGGATGTGGTTCTTGGCCTTATCCTCGGACATCGCCTCGACCATCTTCTCGTAAACGGAGTTCCGGTGACGGCGCTCCTTCATGTCGATGAAGTCCATGATGATCAGGCCGCCGAGATTGCGGAGGCGGATCTGGCGCGCGATTTCGACAGCGGCTTCGAGGTTCACCGCGTAGATGGTGTTCTTCTCGTCGCCGCCGCGGTTCTTGTGGGAGCCGGTGTTTACGTCGACGGCGATGAGCGCCTCGGTTTCGTCGATGATGATTTCGCCGCCGGATGGGAGCGGGACCTTGCGCTGGAAGGTCTGCTCGATCTGGCGCTCGATGTTGAAGCGCTCGAAGATCGGAATGTTGTCCTTGTAGAGGGCGATCTTGGAGGCGGAGCGCTTGGAGATTTGCGCGACGAGTTTCTGCGTGTGGGCGTGGTCCTCGACGTTGTCGATGAGGACGCGGTCGACTTCCTCGGTGAGGAAATCGCGGACGGTGCGCTCGACGATGTCGGGCTCCTGGTAGAGGCACGACGGCGCGCGGTCGTCCTGCATCTTTTGTTGGATACGCGACCAGGTCTTGAGGAGCAGGTGGAGGTCGCGGACGAAGTAGCGGGTCTTTTTGCCTTCACCGGCGGTGCGGACGATCACGCTCATTCCCTCGGGAATGGTGAGCTCGTTGATCATCTGCTTGAGACGGGAGCGCTCCTTCGGGTCCTCGATCTTGCGCGAGATGCCGCATTGGTCGGAGTAGGGCATGAGCACGAGGTAACGGCCGGGGATGGCGAGGTTCGTGGTCGTGCGCGGGCCTTTGGTGCCGATCGGGCCTTTCGTCACCTGGATGACGATTTCGGAGCCGGGTGGGTAGAGGCCGGGGATGTCTTTGACGGTGGGATCGACGGGGCGCGGGGGGGCGTCGCGGCGTTTGTTGACGCGGACGACTTCGACGGAGGAGTCGGCGGCGGCGGGGAGCATGTCCCAGTAGTGGAGGAAGGCGT
>CAMLSH010000351.1 GCA_946482625.1 uncultured Opitutaceae bacterium | reverse complement strand
GCCGAAGCCGCCGACGTCGTCATCGTCATCGGCACGCGACTCTCGGACTTCACCACCGCGTCGAAGACACTCTTCCAACACGCCGGCGTCCGTTTCATCGCGATCAACGTCAACGCCGCCGACGCCGCCAAACACGGCGCGCTCCCGCTCCTCGGCGACGCCCGCGCCACGCTCGCCGCCCTGCGCCGTTCGCTGACGGGCTGGCGCGTCTCTCCGACTCACACCCGCGCGATCAAGGCCACCCGCGCCACATGGGAAAAGCCGTGGCAGGCGATGACCTCCCCCGCTCCCAGTCGCGACGGTCTGCTCTACCAGAGCGAAGTCATCCGCGTCCTCAACGAACACTGCGGCCCCGACGCCACGGTCGTTCACGCCGCCGGCGGCATCCCCGGCGACATCCACAAACTCTGGCGCGGTAAATCCTCCACGGACTACCACTCCGAGTACGGCTACTCCTGCATGGGCTACGAGATCGCCGGCGCGATCGGCGTGAAACTCGCCGCTCCTCGACGCGACGTCTACACACTCCTCGGCGACGGCAGCTATCTGATGCTCAATCAGGAGATCGTTACCGCCGTCCAGGAGGATCTGAAAATCACCATCGTCCTCACCGACAACCACGGTTTCGGCTGTATCCACAATCTCCAGCGCGCTTGTGGCGGCCTGAGCTTCGGCAACGAGTTCCTCCACCGCACTGATAAAACCCGCCGCCTCACCGGCCACCCTGTCGCCGTGGACTACGTGGCCAACGCCCGCAGCCTCGGCGCCGTCACCTTTATCGCGACTTCCGCCGACTCGCTTCGCGCCGCCCTCGCCTCCGCTCGCGCCGCCACCGGCGTCTGCTTCATCTACATTCCGGTGACGCCGGACTCCGTGATGCAAGGCTTCGCTTGGTGGGATGTCCCGCCCGCCGCCGTTTCCTCCCGCCCCTCCGTGCGCGCCGCCCGCACCACTTACGAAACAGCCGTCCGCCGCCAGCGTTACCATCACTGATCCCTGTAGGGCCGGACCTCGTGTCCGCGCCTCCGAAATCCTCTCATGAGCGCAACACCCCCAGTCTCCTTCTCACCCAACGACCTCCTCGTCGGCGCCAATCCGATCATCTGGAGCAACGACGACTTCACCGAGCTAAACGGCGATCTTCCGCTCGATGCCTTGCTTGCCGAGATGCGTCTCGCCGGCTACGCGGGCAGCGAACTCGGCCATGCGTACCCAAGAACTCCCGACGCCCTCGCCGCCGCGCTCGCGCGCCACGATCTGCGTCTCGTCAGCGGCTGGCACAGCACCTACTTCGCCTCGCGCCCGCTGGCGATGGAGGAGGTCGATCTTCGCGCTCATCTCCGCCTGCTGAAAACCCTCGGTGCACGCGTCGCCATCGTCGCCGAGTGCACCCGCTGCATCCACGGCACCCGCGACGCCGCCCTCGGCTTCGGCGACAACGACCGTCCGCGTCTCACCGATGAGGAGTGGTCGCGCTTCACCGCCGGCCTTCAACACGCCTGCGAGCTGGCGGCCAAGCAAGAGCTCCGCCTCGTCTATCATCACCACATGGGTACCGTCGTGCAGAGCGAGGCCGAGCTCGATCGCCTGCTCGCCGCCGTCCCACAACTTTTCCTCGTCCTCGATCCCGGCCACCTCGCATTCGCCGGCATCGATCCGCTCGCCGTTATCGCGAAACACGGCCCGCGCATCGCGCATGTTCACTTGAAGAGCGTGCGTCCGGAAATCGCCGCCCGCGTCCGCAAGGAAGGCTGGTCGTTCTGCCGCGCCGTCACCGAAGGCGTATTCACGGCTCCGGGACTCGGCTGCGTGGATTTCCCGGCGATCTTCTCCGCACTCCACCGTCTCAACTATCGCGGCTGGCTCGTCGTCGAGGCCGAGGAAGATCCCGCCAAAGCCCCTCCTCTCGAAAAAGCCCGCCGCGCCCGCGCATACGTCCGCACGCATACCGGCGTTTAAAAATTATCTCCTATGAACACCACCGCCAAACTTCCCTCCCGCATGAGCGCGATGACCGCGCTTGGTGCCGACTGGTGGAACGATTCCGGCATCCCGTCCGAACTCGCCGAAGCCGTCGCGCTCGGCGCCGTCGGCGGCACGTCGAATCCCGTCATCGTTTCCCAGGCAGCTAAAAACAATCCCGATCTCTGCCTTCCGTTTCTTGAGCAGCTCATGGCCGAGTTCCCCACGGCGACGGAGGATGATCTCGCTTGGAAACTCATCGCGACGCTCGGCATCGCCTCCGCGAAAAAACTCCAGCCAGTCTTCGACGCCACCCGCGGCGCGAAGGGTTTTCTTTCCATGCAGGTGAATCCGAAGTTCTATCCGAACAAGGACCTCATGGTCGCGCAGGCCACCGAACTCGCCGCACTCGCGCCCAACATCGCCATCAAGGCCCCCGCCACCGAAGCCGGTGTCGCCGCCATGGAGGAGATGACCGCACGCGGTATCCGCGTAAACGCGACCGTGAGTTTCTCCGTCGCGCAAGCGCTCGCCGTTTCCGCCGCGCTCGAACGCGGTCTGAAACGCGCCCGCGCCGCCGGCCTCAACGCCGACGCGATCCGTCCTTACATCACCATCATGGTCGGCCGCGTGGACGATCAGCTGAAGCGCGTGGCCGAACAGCAGAAAATCTCCGTCACGCCGGGAATCATCGAGTGGTCCGGCATCGCCGTCTTCAAAGAAGCCTATCGCATTTTCAAACAACGCGGCCTCCCCGGCACGCTCCTCGCCGCCGCTTACCGGCACGAAGGCCACTGGTCCGAAATCATCGGCCGCGATGTCCTCCAAACCGTGCCGTACACCTGGTGGAAACAGTTCGATCTCGCGACACGCGAACCCGCGCTGACCATCGAACGTCCCGTCGACGGCGCCATTCTCGCCGAGCTCCGCGCGAAATTCCCTGACTTCATCCGCGCCTACGACGAAAACGGCATGAGCCCGGCTGAGTTCGTCCGCTACGGCGCCACCATCCACACTCTCAGCCAGTTCCTCGGCGGTTACGCCGATCTGCTGACCTTCGTCCGCGCCGCGATGCTGCGCTAAAGAACCTCTTCATAACATGAGCACCACCACCCTGCCCACCGCCCGCGCCTTCATCGGCGGCGAATGGACCACTTTCTCCAACGTACCGCGCTCCCCGGTTTTTAATCCGTCCACGGGCGAGGTCATCGCCGAGCTCCCGCTCGCCGGTGCCGCCGAAGTGGATACCGTCGTCCGCGCCGCGCATGCCGCGTTTCCCGCCTGGGCCGACACGCCGCCCAGCGAACGCGCTCGCGTCATGTTTCGCTACCGCGCGCTCCTCGAACAGCACTTCGACGAAATCGCCCGCCTGATCTCCCGCGAACACGGCAAGACGCTCGCCGAATCCCGCGGCGATCTCTTCCGCGGTTTCGAAGTCGTCGAATACGCCTGCGGCGCACCCTCGCTGCTGATGGGCGAGCTCCTCCCCAACATCGCCCGCGGCATCGACGGCGAACTCTCGCGTTATCCGCTCGGCGTCTGCGCCGGCATCACGCCGTTCAACTTCCCCGCGATGATCCCGCTGTGGATGTTCCCGCTCGCACTCGTCTGCGGAAATACCTTCGTCCTCAAGCCCAGCGAACGCGTTCCGCTCACCGCCATCCGTCTCGCCGAGTTGCTCGCCGAGGCCGGTCTGCCCAAGGGCGTTTTCAATCTCATCCACGGCGGCAAGGACTGCGTCGATGCACTGCTCGCCCACCCGCTCGTCAAAGCCGTTTCCTTCGTCGGCTCCACGCCGGTCGCGAAGTCGATCCACGCCACCGCGTCGGCCAACGGCAAACGCGTCCAGGCCAACGGCGGCGCAAAAAACTACGTCGTCGTCATGCCCGATGCCGACGTCTCCAAGACCGTCGAAGCGGTCATGAACGCCGCCTTCGGCTGCGCCGGAGAGCGCTGCATGGCCGGCTCCAGCGTCGTCACCGTCGGCGACCGCGGTCGCCTGTTTCTCCCTACACTCGCCGAAGCCGCCCGCTCGCTCACCGTCGGCCGCACCGACGTCGAAAAACAGCCCGGCATGGGCGCGCTCATCACCGCCGCCCATCGCGACCGCGTGCGCGGACTCGTCGATCTCGGCGAAAAGGAAGGCGCTAAAATTCTGGCTGATGGCCGCGGCGTAAAAGTCGCCGATGCTCCCGGCGGTTTCTACCTCGGTGCGACGATCGTCGAAGACGTCCGCGAGGACATGAAACTCGCGAAAGAAGAAGTCTTCGGCCCCGTGCTCAACGTTCTCCACATGGCCGATCTCGATAACGCCATCGAGCTGGCCAACCGCTCCAGCTTCGGCAACGGCGCGGCAATCTTCACGCGCTCGGGTTCGGCCGCGCGCGAGTTCAAGCACCGCGTCAAAGCCGGCATGATCGGCGTCAACGTCGGCGTGCCCGCGCCGATGGCCATGTTCCCCTTCAGCGGCTGGAACGA
>CAMLSH010000350.1 GCA_946482625.1 uncultured Opitutaceae bacterium | reverse complement strand
CCCACACGATCGCGCCGCGCCATCCGCTCCGCGCGCATCTGCATCAGCGCATGCACTCGCCCCTGCGCCCGCCCGCGCTGCGCCTTCACGCCTTTGCGAATCCACACTTCCTCCTGCGCGAGTTTTTTGTCGAAAGCCGCGTTCTGCTTCTCCTCCGCCGCCAGCACTTCCTCTTTGCGCACGATGTACGTGTCGTAATTGCACGCCCAGCTCGCGAGACGTCCGCGATCCAATTCGACAATACGCGTCGCCAGCTTCCGCAAAAACGTCCGGTCGTGCGTCACGAAAAACAGCCCTAGCTTTTCCGAGAGCAAAAACTCCTCCAGCCACAGGATCGATTCGAGATCGAGATGGTTCGTCGGCTCATCGAGCAGCAGGAAATCCGGCTGCCCAGCGAGGGCCCGCGCCAGCAGCACCCGGCGCTTCAACCCGCCCGACAACGCCGAAAACTCCGCCTGCGCGTTGAGCTGAAGCCGGTCGATCAAGTTATCCACGCGCACATCGCGCTCCCACTCCTCCTCATGCTCGCCGATCGGTCGCAGGCCCGACGCCACGATATCGATGACCAGCCCATCCATGTCCTTCGGCACTTCCTGGGTGAGCTGCGTGAAAACCGCCCCCGGCTGACGCGACACCACGCCCGTATCCGGCTTCATCGCTCCAGTAATCACCTTCATGAGGGTCGACTTCCCCGCGCCGTTACGACCGAGCAGACACACGCGTTCGCCCGGATCGACCTGGAAATTCACGTCCTTGAGGACATGCGGGCCACCGAAGCTGAGGTTTACATCGAGAAGGTTTACGAGAGCCATAAGCGCCCGGAAAGTTGGCAACGCCCTTCCCCGATGCAATGCCCGACCTCACCTTCGCCCCGCTCGCATGAAAGAAACCGCAGACGGAACACGCTCACGGCACGAATAAACCTTCGCCGGAAACATCCCCGCGTGTTTAGAGAAAACCTAGACAGCCTCTTCGCCCCGGCACGCCCGCCACGTCCAACTCATTCGCGTCCATCAGCGTCCATTCGCGGTTAGAAAAATTCCTCATGAAAAAACTCATCGTCTCCTGCGACGGCACTTGGAACACCTCCGAACAGACCGACAACGAAATCCCTTCGCCCACCAACGTCGTCCGCCTCCACAACTGCGTCGCCGCCACCGCCGCCGACGGCTCGGAGCAGCTCAAGTATTACCACCCCGGCGTCGGCACCGACGGCAACGCCTTCCAACGCGCGCTCGGCGGCGCTCTCGGACTCGGCCTCGATAAAAACATCATGAGCGCGTACCACTGGCTCGCGCGCCACTACGCCCCCGGCGACCGGATTTTCCTCTTTGGCTTCAGCCGCGGCGCCTACACCGCCCGCAGCCTCGCCGGTTTCATCGGCCGCTGCGGCCTGCTCTCGCTCGGCGGACTTTCCCCCAACGAATCCTGGACCCGCGTCGAGACCGCCTACACCCAAGGCTACCGCAACCGCACCCCCGACTGGCGCGATCCCGCGTGGGCCGCCACTCAACCCTCGATCGATTTTCTCGGCGTCTGGGACACCGTCGGCTCTCTCGGCCTCCCCGACGATTTCGCCCTGATCAATCTCCTCGATAAAACCAAAAACTGGTCCTTCCACGACACCACCCTCGGCGCCCACATCCTCAAAGCCCGCCACGCCGTCGCGATGGATGAGATGCGCGCCAGCTTCACGCCCACACTCTGGACGGATGACAAGGACAACGTCCTCAACGACCCCGACGACTCCGGCCGCGTCCGCCAAGTCTGGTTCCCTGGCGTCCACAGCGACGTCGGCGGCGGCTACGTCGAATGCGGCCTCTCCGACCTCGCCCTCGACTGGATGATCGACCAGGCCGAACTCTCCGGCCTCGCCTTCAACCCGGCATTCACGAAACAAATACGCGGCGACTTCCAGGGCCTCCTCCACAACTCCCTCAAAGGCGCCTTCAAGGCCATGCGCTCCCGCCCGCGCAACCGCCCGCTCCTCGCCGACACCCACGCCTACCACCCGTCCGCCCCGCTCCGCGACCGCGAGCCGCCCATCACCCAGTCGCCCTACCACCAGCCCAGCGTCCTCCTCAAAGTCGGCGAAACCTCCGCCCCCATTCCCATCTACGCCAGCGAACACTGGAACGAAACCGGCCTCTTCCTCGAAGAAGGAGCCAGCTACGTTTTCCAGGCCGAAGGCGAATGGCTCGACGGCAACGTCCCCTGCGGACCCGGCGGCACCAAGGACGGCAAATTCAAGCTCGGCGAGCTCGCCAACGTCGCCAGTTCCCTCTTCGGCAAACTCGAAGGCGCCTTCAAGAAGGCCACCGGCAACGAACAAGCCGACTTCATCAGTACCCGCCGCAGCGAAGCGCACCCCTGGCTCAGTCTCCTCGGCGCCATCGCCAACGACGGCCCCCAACAAGGCACCAACCCCAACGGCGACGGCTCTCCATACCCGCACCAAAGCTTCTTCATCGGCGCCGGCCCGACCGCACCCATCGTCATCAAACCCACCGAAGCCGGCTACCTCTTCGCCTTCGCCAACGACGCCTGGCACTTCTACGGCAACAACCGCGGCAGCGTCACCCTCACCGTGACACGGGTCTCCTGACTCATTTCAACGGAGCGGCGCCATTCCTGGCGCCGTCTACACCTATAACCGACGGCAAGGCGCTCCTGTGTCCGCGCTCCGTGACCTCCGTCGTCCACGCCGAATTTCCGGATAGCCGCTAAAAAATTTCACCCTCGGTCGCATTCCCGGACTTGATTTCTCAACCGTTCAGCCGAACGTACACACGTTCACCCGAACGCGTCGCCCACTATGCTCACCGAGAAACAAGAAGCCGTCCTCGATTATTTGCGCGACTACCAGACGCGCGAAGGCGTGCCTCCCTCCACCCGCCAGATCGCCAAACACTTTGGCTTCACCAGCCAGACCTCCGCCATCCAACACCTCCGCGCCCTCGCCAAACGCGGCCTCGTAGAACAACTCGTTCACGGCTCTTGGGGCGTAAAAAGCCGTGAGATTCAAACCCACTTCACCGAAGTCCACGTCTACGGCTCCATCCCCGCCGGTTACGCCGACCTCCGTGAACAACAAACCCTGGAAACCGTCTCCATCGACCCCGCCCTATTCGGCCTGTCCCCACGGAAAAAATACTGGGCCCTCGTCGTCAGCGGCGACTCCATGATCGACGCGCATATTGTCGACGGCGACGTCGCCCTCCTCGAAACCCGCGAGCCCCGCCCCGGCGACATCATCGCCGCACTGATCGACGGCACAACCACCACATTAAAACGCTACGTCGTCGAACGCGGCCGCGCCATCCTCCGCGCCGCCAACCCGCGCTACGCCGACATCAAACCCGACCGCCTCGAAAGTCAGGGCGTCCTCGTCGGCCTCATCGGCCGCGGCAAACGCTGAATGGAACGTACTCCAATCCGATGGAGGCACGACGCCCTCGTCGCGCGTTCCGCATAGGCTCGCGCTCGCGCGATGCCTCCAACTGCGCTCCGTCGCCGCCTCATCACATAGCTCCTATCAGTCCCATAAGACCTATAGGACCTATTTCTGAAACCCTGGCGTCTTCGCTCCTTTGCATTCAATCCGCCCTCTTAAATCCGGCTCGCGATCAGCGAGCTCCTCCGCTGCGTCACCGCAGGCGATCAGCCGAAGGTTCACTCCCAAGTTTCGGCCTTTGGCCGAAACCTTTAGTGGTTAAAAATTCCGTCCCCGCCGTCCGACCTCCGTGCCCTCTGTGTCCGCACTCCGTGTCCTCGTGACCCACGCTTGAAAATGCCTCCCTCATGTCCGGTCCCTCGGCCAATCTCTCCGCGCTACGCCAACTCCTCGCCGAGCGTTTTCCCACCGCCGCCCGCACACCCGTCCCCGCGCTGCCCACCGGTTGGTCCGCGCTCGACGAAGCCACCGGCGGCCTGCCCAAAGGCGCGTTGACCGAAGTCATCTGCGCCGCCCCCAGCTGCGGCTCGCAACTGCTCCTCGGCCAGCTCCTCCGCGAGACCCGCGCCCGCAATCTCCGCGTCGCGCTCATCGATTCGACCGACGCCTTCGACCCCACCTCCTGGCCACCCGACTGGCTCGAACACCTCATCTGGGTCCGCGCCCAAAACGCCCAGGCTGCCCTGCAAGTCGCCGACCTCTTCGCGCGCGACGCCAACTTCGGTCTCCTCGCGCTCGACCTCCGCCACGCTGACGCCCGCGACCTCCGCCGCATCCCCGCCACGCAATGGTATCGCCTCCAACGCGCCGTCGAACAAAGCGGCGCCCCCTTTCTCATCCAGACACCGCATGCCTGCGTACCCAGCGCCCAACTACGGCTCTCCCTCGACCGCTCCCACACCCTCGATTCCCAACACGACCCGCGCTTCACCCTCCTCACCGCCACATCCTTCATTCCACAACGCCAACGCTACCAAACCGCTTTTG
>CAMLSH010000349.1 GCA_946482625.1 uncultured Opitutaceae bacterium | reverse complement strand
TCGGAGGCGATTGCGCGAGCAGTCACCAGCGCGCGAAAGGTCAGGGAACTTGCGGACGAGCGTTATCTCGCCGGCAGCACGAGCTACCTGGAAGTGATCGATGCGCAGCGGACCACCCTGACGGTTGAGCGCGGCGCCGCGGCACTGGCCGGACAGCGTTTGATTACCCGCGTCGCTCTCATCCGAGCGCTCGGCGGTGGATGGGAAAACTCCGCCGCAACACAGACCGCCTCCAACTGAAACTTTTCACAAATTGACGTATGAACACTCGTATTGATTCCACGGTTACCCCATCCATTCCCGCCCGGAAGGCGCGCTCCGGCAAATCCTGGCTGGCGCATCGCAGTCCACTGATCGCAATCATCTTCGCCGGGAGCATCGCATTGCCCGGCTGCGCCCGCGAGGATGCAAAGACGAATGCCGGCGTGCCGCACGTAGTCAGGGTGGTGGAGATCGACACGACGCGGAGCGGTTCGGATGAGACAGCTCACTACACCGGCGTCGTCCGTGCTCGCACCGAAAGTCAGCTGGGGTTTCGTGTGGCGGGAAAGATTTCCGAGCGGTTGGTGAATGCCGGCGAAGCGGTCAAAGTCGGCCAGCCGTTACTGAAACTCGACCCGACCGACTACCAACTCGCGCTGCAAGCCGCGCGCGCCGTCCATACGCAGGCGAGCCTCGAGCTGGAGCGCGTTCGCGTTCTCGTGGAAAAGCGCGCCGAGCCGCGGGATCTTTTGGAGAAAGCCACCGCCGCCGCAGAAAGTACTGCCGCGCAGGCGGAGCAAATCGCGAATCAGGCCGGCTACACGACATTGTATGCGGACGCCGACGGCATCGTCATGACCACCTTGGGCGAGCCGGGCCAAGTCGTTGCAGCCGGACAGCCTGTGCTCGTGCTCGCCAAGGAAGGATCGCGTGAAGCCGCGGTCGATATTCCGGAGGGCTCGCTCGAAAAAATCCGCGACCGCAAAGCCACGGCGCAACTCTACCTCAACTCAGAATTGAGAGTGCCTGCGACCTTCCGCGAAATCTCCGGCGTCGCCGATCCCGCGGCGCGCACCTACCAAGCCCGCTACGTCCTCGAAGGAGACGCGGCCCAATTTCCCCTGGGAGCAACGGTCACCGTTCGCGTCTCCGGGAGCAGCGATGACGCGCAGCCGACGACGGAAATTCCGCTGGGCAGCTTGATCGATCGCGGCGAGGGCTCTGCGGTGTGGCTCGTCGATCCCGCCACCTCGACGCTTCAGAAGCGCGCCGTTTCCATCGCCAAACTCGGAGCCGAGACCGCGCTGGTCAGCCAAGGGCTCACGCACGGCGACGTGATTGTTTCTCTGGGTGCCCAACTCCTGAACTCCGGCGAAGTGGTGCGTGTGGCGAAGCCCTCCGCGAAAGAAACCAAATGAACCGCTTCAACCTTTCAGCGATGGCGGTCAAGGAACGCGCCATCACTTTATTTCTCCTGATCGCGATTGCCGGCGCCGGCCTGCTCGCGTTCACCAAACTCGGGCGCGCCGAAGATCCGACCTTCGTGGTGAAGATCATGACCGTCACCGCGATCTGGCCGGGCGCCACGGCCGAAGAAATGCAGAACCAGGTCGCGGACCGACTCGAGAAACGCCTGCAGGAACTCGAGCACTACGACCGCGCAGAGACCACTTCGCGTCCAGGGCTGATGACGATGAAGGTTTACCTGAAGGATAACACGCCGCCGAAAGAGGTGCCCGACGAGTTCTATCAGGTCCGCAAAAAGCTCGCAGACGAAGCGCGCTTTTTGCCGCGCGGCGTGCTGGGTCCGGTATTTAATGACGAATACACCGATGTCTATTTTTCGCTCTACGCCCTGAAGGCCGCGGATCTTCCCCATCGCGAACTGGTGAAGGACGCCGAACGACTGCGGCAACGGCTGACGCGCGTGCCGGGCGTACAGAAGGTGAAGATTTTGGGTGAGCAGGATCAAAAGATCTTCGTGGAAATCTCCTATCAGCGGCTCGCGACGCTGGGTCTGAGCGCCCAGTCCTTGTTCGGCGCCATCGCGCGCCACAACGATGTCACGCCGTCGGGCTTTGTCGAAGCTGCCGGACCACGTGTTTACCTGCGCGTGGATGGTGCGATCACGGATGTCGAATCGGTGCGATCGATTCCACTTCCGGTGCCCGGCAGGACCTTGACCGTTGGAGACGTGGCCGAGGTCCGCAAAGGCTACGAGGATCCGTCGAGTTACCTGATCCGCGAAGGGGGCGACCCCGCGTTGATCCTCGGTGTGGTGATGCACAAGCGCTACAATGGTCTCACCCTTGGCGAAGACCTCGCGGCCGAAGTCCGCCGCCTTCAGACGGAACTCCCGGCGGGCATTTCACTGGAGCAGATTTCGGATCAGGCTGCGGTCATCAAGGAATCCATTGGAGAATTCATGGTGAAGTTTTTCACCGCGCTGGGCGTGGTGATTCTTGTGAGTCTGCTGACGCTTGGTTTTCGAGTCGGAATCGTGGTGGCTGCCGCCGTTCCGCTGACGCTCGCGGCCGTGTTTGTGATCATGCTGGTGACGGGCCGTGACTTCGACCGCATCACGCTGGGCGCGCTCATTCTGTCTCTCGGTCTTCTGGTTGATGACGCGATCATTGCGATCGAGATGATGGTCGTCAAAATGGAGGAAGGCTGGGATCGCGTGAAAGCGGCGGGCTACGCGTGGACTTCCACCGCAGCGCCCATGCTCACGGGAACGTTGGTGACTATTGTCGGTTTTCTGCCTGTCGGCTTCGCCCGGTCCACAGCCGGTGAATACGCCGGGAACATCTTCTGGATCGTCGCGTTTTCCCTCCTCGTGTCGTGGTTTGTGGCCGTGATTTTCACGCCCTACATGGGCGTAAAGCTTTTGCCGGAAATCCCGGTCAAGACGGACGCTCACCACTCGATTTACGGCACGAAGAACTACGAACGCTTTCGTCGGCTCATCCGAATTTGCGTCGATCACAAATGGCTGACGCTGGGCGTCACCGCAGGGCTGTTCGCCGTATCCGTGTTAGGCATGGGCCTCGTGAAGAAGCAGTTTTTCCCGAACTCGGACCGGGTGGAATTAACCCTCGAGATCAACCTTCCTGCCGGGTCGGCGTTCTCCACGACGGAGAAGACGGTTCATCGCATTGAGCAAGCCATGTTGGCGTTGCCCGAAGCGAAGCACGTGACGAGCTACATCGGGGAGGGGGCTCCGCGCTTTTTCTTTTCGCTCAACTCGGAGCTGCCCAATCCGTCCTTCGCTCAAGTGGTGATCCAGACCGAGAATCCGCATGAGCGGGACGTGTTGAAAAACAAGATACGAGCACTGGTGGCCGAAGGAGCATTCCCGGAGGCGCGCGTGCGCGTCACACAGTTTCTTTTCGGACCGCCGGTGCCTTATCCTGTTCTGTTCCGGGTGACCGGCGACGATCTGAATGAAATTCGTCGAATCGCCGATGAGGTCCGGCAAGTCATGGCTCAAAATCCGCAGCTCCGGGATGTGCATCTGGATTGGGGCGAGAAGACACCCGTCGTGCACCTGGCCTTTGACGAGGAACGCCTGCACCTGCTCGGCCTGAGTCCACAGGACGCGGCGTTGCAGCTTCAAGCGATACTCCGGGGAGCAACCGTGTCCCAAGTGCGAAGCGGCGATCGCGTCGTCGATGTTCAGGTGAGAAGCCCGAAGATCGAGCGAGATGGACTGGATGCGCTTGGCGATGTGATCGTTCGCAACGACCAGGGGCGCTCCATTCCTCTCCGGCAGATTGCGCGTATCGAAACGCGGATGGAGGACGCCGTGTTGAAGCGCTATAACCGCGAACTCTACATCGCCGTTCAAGGTGACGTGATCGATGGCGTTCAGCCGCCCGACGTCACAGCCCAGGTGCTGCCTCAGCTCGACGCCATCAAGGCCCGCCTGCCCGACGGTTACCGGATAGACACGGGCGGCTCCGTCGAGGAAAGCGCCAAAGCCAACAAGGCCCTGGTGCTGCTCTTCCCCGTGATGATCATCGCTACGCTGGCGTTGATCATGTTTCAGGTGCGTTCGTTTTCGGCGATGTTCATGGTGTTCGCCACCGGTCCGCTGGGCCTGGTGGGAGCCGTGCCGACGTTGATTCTTTTCAACCAGCCGTTCGGATTCAACGCCATCCTCGGGCTGATCGGCCTCTCCGGTATTCTGATCCGCAATACGCTGATCCTTGTCGATCAGATTCAGCATGATAAAGCATCCGGCATGTCCGACTACGAAGCCATCGTCGAATCCACGGTGCGGCGTGCGCGCCCCGTCGTGCTCACGGCTGTCGCCGCTATGCTGGCGTTCATCCCTCTCACGCATTCGTCGTTCTGGGGCGCGCTGGCCTTCGTGCTGATTGGCGGCGTCGGCGCGGGCACCGTTCTCACGCTTCTGTTCCTTCCCGCGCTCTATGCCATCTGGTTCAAAGTGAAGAAAC
>CAMLSH010000348.1 GCA_946482625.1 uncultured Opitutaceae bacterium | reverse complement strand
CAACAAATCAATCTCCCCTTCGCCCGCCTCCTGCGCACCCGCCTGATCCAACTCACCGGAACCCTGGTCGCGGACAATCTCTACGCGCCACCCTCACCTGCCGTCGTCGCAAAACTCACACCCGCCGATCTTCTCCCGCTTCAATTTTCCCGCCAGAAAGCCGACTACGTCATCGCCACCTCGCGCCTCATCGCCGAAGGCAAACTCGATCTCACCGCGCTCCCTTCGCTCTCCGCCACCCGCGCCGAACGCACACTCCTCGCCATCCGCGGACTCGGCCCGTGGTCGGTCAACTACGTGATGATGCGCTCCCTCGGCTTCGCCGACTGCGTCCCCTATGGCGACACCGGCGTGACCAGCGGACTGAAATCGCTCCTAAAACTGGATACACGCCCCGACGTCGACGCCACCCGCCGCCTCATGTCCGTCTTTTCACCTTATCGAAGTCTCGCCACGGCCCACCTCTGGCAGCTCGACCAGCCCATCCCCTGACCTGGCTCCGCGCCTCACCCGCATGACCGCTTACACCTCCACTTTCTCCACGGCCTTCGGCCCCTTTTCAGTCGCAGTCTCTGAAACCGGCGAAGTCCTCGCCACCGCCTTCGGCCCCAAAACCGCGCTCCAATCGCGCCTGAAAAAGTGTCACGTATTACGTGACACTCCCTCTGAAAACAGTCCCGCCGACAAACACATCCGCCAAACGCTTCAGGCCGCCTCGATCCAGATCAACGCGTACCTCACAGGCAAACGCACCGATTTCGACCTCCCGCTAGCCGCCGACGGCTCCGTCTTCCAACAACGCGTCTGGACCGCCCTCCGCACCATTCCGCGCGGCGAAACCCGTAGCTACGGCCAGCTCGCGAAATCGCTTCGCACCTCGGCCCGCGCAATCGGTCGCGCTAACGCGACCAATCCTATCTGCCTGATCGTTCCGTGTCACCGCGTGATCGGCGCCGACGGCTCGCTCACCGGCTTCGCCTTTGGCGAGGAAATCAAACAACGCCTCCTCGCCCACGAGGGCGTGAAGATCGCGTAGAAGCGTCACTCCGCGCAGCCGCGCTTCTCGGAGTAGCCGCGCTCTTTTGAGCGTGGCACCTTGCGCTCAGCCCAGCCTGCCAGGTTCTCACGAATGCGGCTACGCCCGAGCCACGCGCAGCGGTCCCGAGCGCCCCAAATATCTCGCGCCCTCGCTTACGGTAGCTTCGCCTGCACGAGCTTGCTGACCGCGCCGAAGTCGATCAACCCCGCGTCGGGATGCTTTTTCAGCGCACCGATCACCTTGCCCATCTCCTTCTTCGAAGCGGCGCCCGTTTCTTTGATCGCTTCGTCCACGAGCTGCTCGACCTTCGCTGCATCGAGATTCTTCGGCAGGTACTTCTCCAAAATCCGGATCTCGTTTTCGTTGGCGGCGATCAAGTCGGCGCGCCCGCCCTTGGCGAACTCCACATTGGCGTCGGCGAGATTCTTCACCGCTTTGCGTAGCGTCGCGAGCACGAGGGCGTCATCGATCGGCTTGTTCGTGTCCATCTCGGCGCGCTTGATCGCGGCGTCGGCAGTGCGGAGCGCGGTGGTCGTGACAGCGTCACGGGCTTTCATCGCGACGATGATATCGGCGCGGAGGGTTTCGTAGATGGAGGCCATGATGTGAAAATTTAAACGCGGCCGCCGCTCAGCGCGCAACCGCCTTGATCCGGTCCGCTGCGGGTGGGCGGATCGTTTCCCCGAGTGTCGCCGGCTCGAACAGCCGCGCAGGTAGGTCGAGCCCCATCGCCGCGCCAGTCACGAGGAAACGGGTCTTGTTGCGCGTCTCCTCATCGCGCAAGTCCACCGACTTCACGATCCAGTGCTCATCCACTTTTTTGAAATCGAGCAATGTCAGCGTCTTCAGCACACGCCCGGCCTCGCCGATCTGCTCGAACTGCACCAGCGCGTGGTACGCGGTATCCAGATACACGCGAATGCCGGTGAGCTCGGGTTTCTGCGCGGCCACCTCGGCCGGCGGATAAAGCAGAAACGCGTGCGCTGGCCGGCCGCGCAGATTCGTCACGCCTTCAAAGACAAACTCGTTCCAATAGAGAAACGGCATCTGCAGATCGAACGCGCTCAAGTCCGTCCCACCGAGTGGTTCGAACCAAGCGGCCGCGCCCAGCACGGTCACCCCGTCCGCCGCCTTGTCCGCCTGCCAGCCCCACGTGGCGCTCTTCGGGCCATTTTGCACCAACAGCCGCCGCTCCGTCGCCGCCACCCCCGGCCAGAGGACGATCCGCGTGATCGGTCCGTTTTCATTGCGGCTGCCCCACAAGCGTCCCGGGATAAGCCGCTCCTCACCCTTGCGCGGCATCACGCGCAGCGAAAACTCCCAGTAGTAATCGCCCTCAATTCCTCGGTTGCGAAAATCGTCCAGGATGCGTCGGCCCTCCGCCTGATCGGGCTCGCCGATCTGCAGGTACTGCGGCTGCGGACGAAACCGTTTGGGTTGCGCCGAAGCGGTCAGGCCCGCGCCCAGAAAACACAGAAGGCAGGCGACCGAAGCCGCCTGCCTTGCAAAAATCGTCGAGCTAAGCGCCCGCATGTGAACGACTCCGATCAGGGCGTCGTGGTCGCGGCAGGCTGCTGGGCCGGAGCGGCTTCGGGGGCGGTGTTCGCCGGCGCGGGAGCGGGGACTGGTGCGGTCGCCGGAGCCGTGATGGTCGGCAACTCGCCGCCCTCTTTGGCTTTATGTTTATGCTGATAAATCTGCCCCAGATAGAGGCCGAAGCTGAGGACAAAAAACGCGATGGACGACTTGATGGTGAGATTCGTCAGAACATTGCCAGTCTCGGCGCCGAAGGTCGCTTCGGTGACGCCAGCTCCCATTGCCGCGCCGACTCCACCGTCGGACTTCGCCTTCTGAGCCAGCACAAGCAGCACCAGAAACGCCGACACCAAGAGGAGCACCACCGTGAAAATGTTGATGAGGATATCCATTTGAAAACGGTGAACAGAGCAGGCGCCCCAAGGGGATGTCAACGCCGCGTTAAGCGCGCTTCACCGCTCCACGCCCGCTGATGGGAAAGGCCACCGCATACGGCTGCACCAACTCTCGCAAAAATTAGACGCTCGCTCCCGTTCTAAGTCGAACCTAGCCACTTTGTGACACCCCGGCGGGCTGATCAACCAATCGGTCCGACTCGGAGCCGTACCACCGCGCTCTCACCCAAATATGAAACTACGCCACGTCCTACTGACACTTCTGCTCACCGCTTTGCCCCTGTTTGCAGGTACTAAAACCTTCACCGTTTTGGGCGATAAAAAGGTGCGTCTCGATTTCGACGGAAAGATGCCGAGGGCGTCCGTTGTCGAAGGCGTGAAAACCGACGCCACCGGTTTCATCATGGATAATCGAGAGCTCATTCCGTCCTTCGGATTTGAGTATAAGAATTCCAAAACCCTCAAAAAAGTTTTAGTGGAGGAGGTTTCCGGAAAGCAGGCGCAGGTCATGGTGGAAGACCTCGCGCCCAAAGTTGAAAAGGGACGTTGGATGGGGAATTCGAAGCCCATCGAGGTTTCCAGACGCGCGAGCCCGTGGATCTTCTCCAAAAAGGACACGACGATGATTTTCCGGTTCACCTTGGAATTCGAAGAGGATCCCAAGCCCCTCGAAATCTATCAAGCCGCTGTTTTCGGCGCTGAAACCAAAGGTCTCTTTCAGCTTTTCGAGAAGACGGATAAATAAAAAACACGAACGCGTGAGGCCGCGCCGAGCCTCCCGCATCGCTACGGTCGTCAAAACCCCTGCTCCAGATTATGCGGCCCAAACGCGTTCGGCAGCAGCGCGTCCAAGGTCGTCTCGATCCGCTCTTCGCCGTCGCAGATCGAGATCACCGGGATCTTGGGGCCGAACTCGTTGATCACTTGCCGGCACGCGCCGCACGGTGACGTCGGCTGACGCGTCGGTGTGTAAACCACCACGCATTTCAAGACACGCTCGCCCGCAGCCACCGCGGAAAAAATCGCCGTCCGCTCCGCGCAATTGCACAGACCGTACGAAGCGTTTTCGACATTCGTGCCCGTGAAAACCTTGCCCGACTCCATCAGAATCGCCGCGCCCACAGGAAACAAACTGTAGGGTGAGTACGACTTCTGCGCAGCCTCGCGGGCGGCCTTTTCCAGACGGCGTTGCAGCGCGGGCGTGATCTTCATATCGCCACGCAAACCGCTCATCCCTCCGCCAGCAACTCCGCACCTTCAATCGCCAGCAGCTTCCGTTTCGTCACGAGTCCACCCGGTGCGGAGAACCCCGTCATCTTTCCATTCGCTCCGATGAAGCGATGACACGGCACCAACAGCGGCCACGGGTTCTGACCCAACGCCCCGCCGACCGCCCGGCTCGCGATGACGCCGCGCCCAGTCTGCTCCGCGAGCCAGCCATACGTTCGCGTCTCGCCCGCCTTCACGCGCAACGCCGCTTGATAGACCTCGCGCTGAAACGC
>CAMLSH010000347.1 GCA_946482625.1 uncultured Opitutaceae bacterium | reverse complement strand
TGGTCATTGGTCATTGGTCATTGGTCATTGGTCATTGGTCATTGGTCATTGGTCACTCGCGCGCGCTTCGCTCGCGCGCCGCCCCTTGCCCCTTCGCACTTCTCTCCCTTTCTTCCCGCCATGTCCTTTGTCCCCGGTCTCCGCAGCAGCTACTCCAAGGTCGGCCGACTCGTCTATTTCGGCCGCATGCTCGACAAGATACGACTCCAAGCCGCCGACAAACTCCCCGCAGATTACCACGCCAACCTGGGCGAGCCTCGCCCAGCGACCTTCGACGCCCGCTGCTGTACCTTCCTCGGCGTAGCCTACGCAGATCTCAAAGCACGCACCCTCGCCGGCGGCACCGATGACGAAATCCTCGCCTGGGCCCACGCCCACGGCACACCCCGCACCGACGACGAGTGCAACGTCTGGTCCCGCTTCATGATGAAGATCGGCTGGCGCGACGACCGCTCCACCGCGCTCCAAGAACGCATCGCCTCCTACGGCCCCGGGCTCACCGGCAAACCCATCGAAACCTTCTTCGACCTCAACGAGTTCGACGAAGGCCGCGACCCCATCATCGGCCGTTTCTGGGAAAACCCACCCGCCTGAACGCCCCGTCGCTGTCCCTCCTCGCACTCCCAAGGAACAATCGCGGCCACATTCCGCGCAACCCACACAAAAAACCGGCCATCCTTTTTGCGTCTTCTGCGCCTTCTTGCGGCCAAAAAATACTGACTCCGCCCCGCCGCCTCCGTCCCTCTCCCGCCCAGATTCTCCGCCCGCTCCTTCGTCCAGTCCCCATCTGCCTTTCCCTCCACATGGTCCTCCTCCTCATGGGCGTCGCCGGCAGCGGCAAAACCACCATCGGCCGCCTCCTCGCCGACGACCTCAGCTGGCGCTTCTACGACGCCGACGATTTTCACCCGCCCGCCAACGTCGCCAAAATGGCCGCCGGCTCCCCTCTCAACGACGCCGACCGCGCCCCGTGGTTGCGCGCCCTCCGCACGCGCGTCGAGACCAGCCTCGCCTCCGGCGAAAACGCCATCATCGGCTGCTCCGCCCTCAAAGCCGCTTACCGCGCTATCCTCCAGCCCGATCCCACCGAACCCATCCGCCTCGTCTACCTCCGCGGCTCCCCCGAACTCCTCGCCCAACGCCTCGATAACCGCGCCGGCCACTTCATGAAACCCGGCATGCTCGCCAGCCAGCTCGCCGCCCTCGAAGAACCCCGCGACGCCCTCATCGCCGACATCGCCCTGCCCCCCGCCGAACTCGTCGCCCACATCCGCCGAAACCTCGGCCTCTGATCCGCCCACCACTTTTTTCATAAGTCCTATCGGTCCCATACGTCCTATAAGACCTATCTCCCGCCTCTCCCTCTCTCCGATGCCCGCCAAACGCCGCCCCGTCCTCCGCTTCCTCATCCTCTTCACCGCCGGCCTCGCGCTCGCCGCCGTCCTCTTTGGCGTTTGGTTTCACACTCAGCTGAAACGCAGCCTCCCGCTCCTGGACGGCGACATCGCTCTCACCGCCTCCGGCCTCACCGCCTCCGTCACCATCGAGCGCGACGCCCTCGGCGTCCCCACGATTCGCGCCGCCAGCCGCGCCGACGCCGCCCGCGCCCTCGGCTTCCTCCACGCCCAGGAACGCTTCTTCCAGATGGACCTCGCCCGCCGCCGCGCCGCCGGCGAACTCGCCGAACTCGTCGGCCCCGATGCCCTCCCGCGCGACAAGGCCGCCCGTATCCACGCTTTCCGCACTGTCGCCCGCGCCTCCCTCGCTCAACTCTCCCCCGCCGAACGCGCCCTCCTCGACGCCTACACCGCTGGCGTCAACGCCGGCCTCGCCCACCTCAAGTCACCGCCCTTCGAATACATCGTTCTCCGCGCCGACCCCGCGCCCTGGGTCTCCGAAGACAGCATCCTCGTAGCCCACGCCATGTGCCTTGACCTCCAGGACGGCGACGCCGCCTACGAACGCTCCCTCGCCGCCCTCCGCGACACCCTCGGCCTCGCCGCAATGAACTTCTTTTCCCCGCTCATCGCTCCCGACGACGCCGCGCTCGACGGCACCACCGCCGAACTCCCCCCCACCCCCGGACCCCGCGTCCTCGACCTCCGCCCCCGCACCGCCGCCGACTCCTCCTCCGTCTCCGATTCCGCCCTACTCGCTACCCACTCCTCGCTACTCGCTACTCCTCCAGAGGGCTCCAACAGCATTGCCCTCGCCGGCCCCCGCACCGCGAACAGCGCCGCCCTCCTCGCGAACGACATGCACCTTTCCCTCCGCGTACCCAACACTTGGTACCGCGCCAGCCTCAACTTCCCCACACCCACGCCCGCCTCCGAAACCTCCGACACTTCCTCCTCAACTTCCCGACTTCCACTCACGCCTGACGCGCGCGTCCGCACGCGCGTGACAGGCGTAACGCTCCCCGGCATCCCCGTCGTCATCGCCGGCAGCAACGGCCACATCGCTTGGGGTTTCACCAACAGCAACGCCGACACCGTCGACCTCGTCGCCATCACCGCCTCCGATATCGACCGCGCCTACTACATCCACGAGGGCAACACCCTTGAGTTCGAGAAACGCGCCGAAATCATCCGCGTCAAAGGCGAGGACCCCGTCACCCACGAGATCCCGATTTCCCCCTGGGGCCCCGTCATCGGCGAAAACGTGAAAGGCCAATACCTCGCCCTCAAGTGGGTCGCCCACGACCCCGCCGCGACGAACTTCACCCTCGGCGAACTCGAAACCGCCACCACTACCGCTCAAGCCGTCGCCATCGCCCACCGCAGCGGCATCCCCGCGCAAAACATCCTCATCGCCGACTCCGCCGGCACCATCGCCTGGACCATCGCCGGCAAACTCCCCCTCCGCGCCGGCTTCGACGGCCGCCTCCCCGTCACCATGTCCTTCGGTGACCGCCGCTGGGACGGCTTCGTCCCCGAAACTCAAATACCCGTCCTCACCTCCGATCCTTCTCTGACTTCAACTTCCCACTTCCCACCTCAACCGGCGGGCCCCGCCCGCCTGAGCACCGCCAACCAGCGCCTCTTCGGCAGCGACGCTCTCCAGATTCTCGGCGACGGCGGCTACGAACCCCCGCTCCGCGCCGCCCGCCTCAACGAGCTGATCGCCCCGCTCGAAAAAGCCGCCCCCCGCGACCTGCTCGCCGTTGTGCTCGACGACCGCGCCATCCACCTCGACCGCTGGCACCAACTCCTCCTGAGCACGCTCGACGGCGAAAAACCCTCCAACGAAAAATTCCGCGCCCCCCTCCGCGCCGAGCTCGAACCTTGGACCGGTCGCGCCACCGCCGATTCCGCCAGCTACCGCCTCGTCCGCGCCTTTCGCCGCCACGTCACCGCCCGCGCCCTCACGCCGATCTTCGCCCGCACCGCCAAGTATCCGGAGTTCAACTTCGCCCGCCTCCGCTACGAACCCGCGCTCTGGCGCCTCCTCGAGGAAAAACCCGCCCACCTCCTCGATCCCGCCTACGCCACTTGGGACGACCTCCTCGCCGCCGCCGCGGGCGACGCCGCCCACGAATACGACGACATGACAACTCCTTGGGGCGAACAAAACACCGCCCGCATCCAGCACCCGCTCAGCCGCATCCTGCCGGGCTTTCTCGCCCGCTACCTCGACATGCCCGCCGATCTGCTGCCCGGCGACAAAGACGTCCCCCGCGTGCAAACGCCGAACCACGGCGCCTCCGAACGTTTCGTCGTTTCCCCTGGTCACGAAGCCGACGGCATTTTCCACATGCCCGGCGGCCAGAGCGGACATCCGCTTTCCCCCTATTACCGCGCCGGCCACGACGCCTGGGTAAAAGGCGAGCCCACCCCCTTCCTCCCCGGCACGACCATCCACACCCTCACGCTCACTCCCTGAGCCCTACCGCGCGTCCGACATAGGTCCTATAAGTCCCATAAGACCTATAATAGGACCTATCCCAGAATCGCCAACGGCCTCTTCGCGTTTTCCTTCCCTCACCTCCCACCAGCCACGCTCGATCCCGGCAAACTCCGCAAATACGCCACCACATCGCGCGCCTCGTCGCCGCTCAGCCGATACGCAGGCATCGGCGGCAGACACTCCCGCCCGTCTGGCCGCTTGCCCGTCATCAAAAACTCCACGCCCTGCTCCTCCGTGTAGCCCGGCAGCCCCGCGATCCCCGGCGCCACCGCCGCCCAAGGCATCTCCATCAGCGGCTTGAATCCCACCGGCCCGCCCTGCAGCCACCGCGCACGGTCAAACGCCCCCGTCGGCAGCCGCGGCGAATGACAATCCGCGCACATCGCCACGTTCTCCACCAATGCCCGCCCGCGCTCGATCCGCTGTTCCGGCGAAGGATTCTCCCGCGCCGCGATCCCGATCTGCATCCGGAAAACGGTGACAATGAGTGCCGCGATAAATGCGCACAAGATGGCGATGATCTTATATTCCTTCTTCATGACTAAAATGGGCCGGCTGAAAAATCCGCCGCTTTAACCGCCCGCCCACGCCACAAACTCAAGCCCTATCCTCCCTAAACTC
>CAMLSH010000346.1 GCA_946482625.1 uncultured Opitutaceae bacterium | reverse complement strand
ACCAATGACCAATGACCAATGACCAATGACCAATGACCAATGACCAATGACCAATAGTTGGTGGGCGCTTTTAGCGGAAAAGCGGGCGAGCGTGAACAGCGCGCTTGGAGTGCGCGCTCCACCTCGGGGAGCTGTCGCTGGTTAGCGGCGGCCGTAGTAGAGGGCGGTGCAGAGGAGGCCGAAGAAGACGGTCGGCGCGATGACCCAGAGGGGATCGATCGGCACGACGTAGCGGGCGCACGCCCACCAGACGAACACGCTCTTGAGGGCGATGAATACCCACGCTGCCAAGATGAAGCGTTCGACTCGCGGGTCGCGTTCCGAGACTTCGCGCACGGTGATCTCCTTCACGAACGCTTGTTCGTATTCGTTATGTGGAGTCCGGCCGAAGAGTTGGAGGAAGTTGGCGAGCATGGTGCGAGGCGTCTTTCTTGCCCGAGAAACAATAGCCGGAAAGCGGGAATACGAAAGAGGCCGTGCGAGGTTTTTGGCTGCTTGGTGGCGGAGGGGGGCGTCGGCGGAAACCGGGGCGGGGGATTGCGATGAAACAAAGACGGCCTATTCTTGGTCCCAGTCGCATTGCTCTTACCCATGAAAACTAAATTCGCTGTGGCCGCCGCTTTGATGGCGGCGGTGTGTGCGCCGGTTTTTCCGGCTGATTCCGATGTGCCCGCACAGGTGGCGGCACGCGTTGAGATCGTGTATGTAAACCCGGAGAACTTCACGGATGTGAAGGATTCCCAAATGGCATTGGATCGCGACCGGGAGGCTTATCTGACGCAAATCAGGGAGTACATCGTGGAGCGGGCCGAGAAGTCCCTGTCCGAGGGGCAAACGCTCACGGTCACCATCTCCGACATCGACATGGCCGGGGATTTCGAACCGTGGCGCGGTCCGCAGTTCAACGATGTACGAATCGTGAAGGAGATTTATCCGCCCCGGGTGAACCTCAGTTTTAAGCTGGTGGATGCCAGCGGCGGGGTCGTGAAGGAGGGCGAGCGTCAGTTGCGCGATCTCAATTTCCAGATGAGTGCGACGCCGGCGTTTTCGAACGATCCGCTGCGTTACGAGAAGGCGCTGTTGGATAACTGGCTGCGCAGCGAACTCCCCAAGACGAAGGCGGCGAAGGAGAAGAAATAACGGGGCGCTCGACCGAGCAATCTTTCGTTAACGAATGAAGCGAAGGCCGTCCTGAGGGGCGGCCTTTTTTGTTGTCTGAGACGAACGGCGCGGGGCGATGGCGAGCGAGTGGTGGGCGTGTGGTGGGGCGGCGCGGAGGGCGGAGGCCACGCTGGGGACAGCGCGGCTACGGGAGCATGGCGCGCCTATGGGGAGGGCGGCGGTTTTACGGAGAGAGCACGGCGGTGTTTTTTTGCGGGTGTGCGTCTCTCCGGCGGCGGGAATGCTGCCGCTCCTTCACGCGCTGTTCACGCTGGGGTCTCGGGCGCGGTGGGCTCTGCGGATGGAGGTGTTTCCGGGGCGGGCTTCGCGCGGGCGAAGCGGCGCATCAACGGCAGGGTGATGAGGTAGACCGCGCCGATAAACAGCGGCGCGAGCAGGCACCAGGCGACGACGGCGTGGAGGGCGGTGGCGCCGAATTGGTGGAGGAACTCGCCCGGGTGGTGCCAGAAGAGTTCGCCCATGCGGACGATGTCGAAGGAGATCCGGGGGGCGCCGAAGAGTGTCTCCCCGAGGCGGATACAGGCGTACATCACGGGGATATGCGCGGGCCAGAGGAGCTGGTTGATGAGGTGGATGAGTGGCTGGTTGAGCTTGAGGAGGATGGCGGCGGCGATGCAGAGGGCGGTGGTGGTGCCGAGGATGGGAAAGAGGGCGCAGGCGCCGCCGATGGCGAAGGTGAGGGCGATTTTGCGCGGGGTGATGCCTTGGGTGAGTTGCGCGAGGACGGGGTCGAGGACGCGACGTTGCCAGAACGTGCGGGGAAGAGGCGCGGCGGTGGGGACGGGCGGCGGTGAGGAAGGCAGAAGGGCGGTCACGCGAAGAGGCGGGCAGTTGACCAGAAGCGGCCCGAGGAAGCGAGCGGTGGAGTTTTTTTGAAGGGATTTTCCGTCAGGCGGGGTTATGGTTGAGAAGCCAGGCCTGCGGGTCCGGCGCGTAGCAGCCCCTCCGCTCGATTTCACCTCGTTCGCTTTCCTTCCATGCAATCACCGACACCGCCCGATCCGCTGGATTCGTTGCTCGATCAATGGGCCCGGCAGACGCCGCCCTCGCCTGAGCCGCTGGCGCCGGAGGTGTGGCGGCGGATCGCGATGGCGGAGGAGCCGGCGAAGCGGAGCGTGTGGGAGCGGTTGCACGCGGTGTTTGCGCGGCCGTCGTTCGCGGCGGCGTTTGTGGCGGCGTGCGTGTTGCTCGGCTTGTTTTTGGCGGAGGCGCGGCGGTCGCGCGTGCAGGCGGAGTACAACCGGGAGCTAATGCAGAGTTATCTGCGGTTGATAGACCCGCTGCTGGAGGCGGCGGATCGGACGAACTCGGTCGGTGAAACGGGGGCGAAATCATGACGCGCACGCTGCTGATTCTTTTTCTCGGACTGGCGGGCGGGCTGGGTGCGCACTTCGGCTGGTTATCGCTGGCGGGCGGTCCGCGGCAGACGGCGGACCTCGGCGCGCAGCTACGGTGGATGCAGGCGAGTTTGCAGCTCGATGACGCGCAGTTGGCGCGAATCCGGGCGCTCCACGAGCAGTCGGCGCCACGGCTGCAGGCGTTGGCGGAGCAGGTGGAAGGGATGCGCGAGGAGCTGGCGGTTTTCGAGAAGGCGCGGCGGGTGGAAGGGCGTATCGATTTTTTGGAGTTTGCGCGTTTCGTCGAAGAGCGGCGCCGGCTGGACCGGGAGTGTGTGCTTTCGACGGAGCGGCTGGTCGCCGAGGCAGCGCAGGTGATGACGCCGCGGCAGCGTGAACAATATCTGAGCCTGCTCGAACCGGCGTTGAAGACCTTGCGGGAACATTCCTCGGGCTGAAGCGGACGGGCGAGCCACGTTACTTTTTAACCCCTGTGAACCCCAACCCCGGCAGCGATCTGGCGGACTGGCATGCATTGCGCGCCGGCGACGATACGGCGCTCGGGCGGTTGATCGCGCGCTGGGAGAAGCCGCTGTTCAATTTCGCGTGGCGGTATGTGCGCAACAGCGCGGACGCGCGGGATCTCTCGGCGGAGGTGTTCGTGCGTCTCTATCAAAACCGCGAGCGCATGGCGGAGGACTCGAACCTGGCGGCGTGGTTGTTCACGACGTTGGTGAATCTGTGCCGCAACCGTCATCGTTGGCAGGAGCGGCATCCGTCAGTGAGCCTCGACGATGTGGCGACGCGCGAGCCGGCGGCGGAGTTGCCCATGGCGGGCGAGGCGATGGAACGCGCCGAGACGATGGAGGCGCTGGGCGCGGCGATCGATCGGTTGCCGCACGAGCTGAAGGCGACGTTGTTGCTCCATCACTATGAGCACCTCAGCTACCGGGAGATCGGCGCGATGACGGGTTGCTCGGAGCGCGGCGTGGAAACGCGACTGTACCGGGCGCGTCAGCGGTTGAGGGATGAGCTGGCGGGGTTGCTGACGCAGGTCGGGAAGTCGTGAGGCTGGAGTAGAGGACAGCCGTGTACGGCTGGCACGAAAGGAGTGGTGGATCGCGACTGGGGGGGGGGAGCCCGGAGGGGTGGGAAATGAATAGGTCCTATAGGTCGTATGGGACCTATAGGACCTATGTAAGAGGGACAGGCGCCGGTGGTAGGCCGCTTTGGGAAGTGGCTCAGGGCGTGGCGACGGAGGGCTCGAAGCGGAAAACTTGCTGGCAGTGGGCGAGGACGGGGCGGCCTTTGCGCAGAGGGGGAGCGAAACTCCATTCGCGTACAGCGGCGACGGCGGCGGCGGCGAGATAAGGATGGTCGGTTTTAGCGATGGCGGGCATGCGGACGGCGCCGGTTTCATCGATGTAGAAATCGACGGTGACGTTGCCGCGCATGCCTTGGTCTACCCACTCTTTGGGATAGATCGGCTGGGTCACGTGGAGGGGAGTCGGAATACCGTCGAGCGTACTCAAACCGTGGGGACGGTAGACGTAGGACGGCTCGAAGGTTTCTGTTTGGGTGAACTGCGGAACGCCGACGCGTTCGACCAAGAGGATGCCGTTGACCTCGAAGCGAAACACGATGTCGGCGACGGTGCCGACGGCTTCGCCATTCTGGCGCGCGGGGTCGTAGCGCCATTCGGAGAGCGCGGCGAGGGTCGCGTCGGCGAAGGGCTTGTGCGTGTAGCCGAGGACCATGGTTTCGACCAGGCGGCCCTCGGCATCGATGTTGAGGAGAACGCGGGCTTCGCCGTGCGTGATGCCGTCGCGCAAGAGGGGGAGCGGGTACTGGATGGGTTTGGTGCGGTGGATTTTGACGGTGGCGTTGTCGGGCTGGGCCACCGCTGCGGAAGCTGGGGCCGGAGCTGGATCGTTCGCGGCGTGTGCGATGGTGAGGGGCAGGCACGCGAGCAGAGGCGCGAGAAAGCGGAGGGTTTTCATGGGAGACGACTGGGTTTGTTCATCATAAACCCGGG
>CAMLSH010000345.1 GCA_946482625.1 uncultured Opitutaceae bacterium | reverse complement strand
GCGCGCGCCAGGAACTCGCTTCGTTCGACAACATCGTGGTCATGGGAATGGGCGAGCCGCTCGCCAACTACGACAACCTCATGCGCGCGCTGACGATCCTCAACGCCGAGTGGGGCCTCGGCTTCGGCGCACGCCGCATCACGATTTCCACGAGCGGCCTCGTCCCGAAAATCCTCAAGCTCGCCGACGAGCCGATGGGCTTCCGCCTCGCGATTTCGCTCCACGGCGCGACCGACGAAGTCCGCGAGAAGATCATGCCGGTCAACAAGGCGTATCCGCTTTCCAAGCTCATTCCCGCGATCAGCGCGTTCTCCGAAAAACACGGACGCATGGTGACTCTGGAGTTTATCCTGATCGAAGACGTCAACGACTCCATCGATCAGGCCGGCGAACTCCGCGACATCGCCCGCGATCTGCACGCGCACGTGAACCTGATTCCGTACAACACCGTCGAAGGCCTGCCGTGGAAACGGCCGAGCGTGAAACGCCAGGAAGACTTTGCCGATGTGCTCCGCGCCGCCCGTGTGCCTGTCACGCTTCGCCGCGAAAAAGGCCATGACATCGACGCCGCTTGCGGCCAACTCCGCCTAAAGACGGAGAAAGATCGCGAGCTGGCGCTCGCCTGACGCCGCGCTTTGGCCGGCGCTCATGCGCGACACATCGCGGCTGAACGGCGAACGCCCCCCAATGGCTACGCCACCCGCCGCACAGGAAACCGCGTATTGGTCGACCGGGCACGTCCGCCGTCACGATTCTGACATGCCGAAAATTTCGGCTTGAAACCGAAACTGCGTTTTTCTTTAGGCATTTTCCCACTGCGCGAATCGCGACGGAACCATCTCCGCGGCGACCTTCACGCGGCATTCCCCCACTTCCCTCTCATGATCGAAGTCAAAGGTCTGGTTAAGAACTACGGCGAGAAACGCGCGGTCGATGGAGTCAGCTTCCAGGTGCGTCGTGGCGACATCCTGGGATTTCTCGGTCCCAACGGCGCCGGCAAATCCACGACGATGAAGATGCTCACCGGCTTCATCCGCGCCGACGCCGGCACCGCCACCGTCGATGGTATCGACGTATCCCGCGATCCCGTCGCGGTGAAACGCCGGCTCGGCTATCTCCCGGAAAGCGCCCCCGCCTACCCGGAAATGACGGTCGAAGAGTTTCTCCGCTTCATCGCCGAAGTCCGTGGCTTTCGCTCGTCGGATCAGAAACGCGAACGCGTCGAGCATGTCCTCGGACTCACCCAACTCGTATCCGTGCGCAAACAGGCGATCGAAACGCTCTCGAAGGGCTACAAGCAGCGCGTCGGTTTTGCCCAGGCGTTGATCCACAATCCTCCCGCGCTCGTGCTCGACGAGCCCACCGACGGCCTCGACCCGAATCAAAAAAACGAGGTCCGCACGCTCATCAAAAACATGGCGTCCGAAAAAGCGGTGATCCTCTCGACCCACATCCTGGAAGAGGTCGATGCGATCTGTAACCGCGTCATCATCATCTCGCGCGGCCGCGTCGTCGCCGACGAAACGCCCGCCGCCCTGCGCGCCCGTCAACCCGGCGCACGCCTCGATGAGATTTTCCGCTCGCTCACCATCTCCGACACCTGAGCCCACATTTATCTTTCCCTTCCTTTTCAACCCGGACTGCACGCCATTCCCGAGCCATGACACAGATTTGTCCTGTTTTTAAACGCGAGTTCCTCGGCTACTTCCGCTCTCCCGTTGCGTACGTTTTCCTCATCGTTTTTTCCGTCGCGAGCATCGGCCTCGCTTTTTTCATCGGCGGTTTCTTCAAGGCCGGCCAGGCCTCGATGGAGAGCTACTTCACATTCTATCCCTGGCTATTCCTATTCCTGATTCCCGCCGCCGGGATGCGGCTCTGGTCGGAGGAGAAACGCACAGGCACGGTCGAACTGCTCTTCACGCTTCCGCTGACCACCTTGGAGGCGGTGCTGGGGAAATTTCTCGCCGCGTGGGCCTTCATCACGATCGCGATTTTGTTGAGCCTGCCCCTCGCTGCGACCGTGGGTTACCTCGGCGATCCGGACTGGGGCGTCCTCGCCGCCACGTACTTCGGCAGCGCGCTCATGGCCGGCGCCTATCTTGGCGTCTGCTCGGTCACCTCGGCCCTCACGAAAAACCAAGTCATCAGCTTCGTCCTCAGCGTCGTTGCCTGCCTGATACTGCTCTTTCTCGGCTGGAGCGTTTTCTCCGGCGTACTCGGATCGGTCTTCCCTGTGTGGCTGGTAGATCTGCTTTCGAACTTCAGTTTCATCACCCACTTCGATGCGTTCACCAAAGGCATCGTCGATCCGAAGGACGTCGTGTTCTTCCTCTCGCTGATCGGCTTCACGCTTTTCCTGAACGTCGTCGCCTTGGAACGTTAACCTTCTTCGCCGCCCCGCCATGAAACCCGGCAGCAAAGTCATCGCCATCGTCCTCCTCCTCGTCGGTCTCATCCTCATCAACTATCTCGCTTCCTCTCTGCCCGTGCGATTGGACGCGACCGCCGGCTCGATCTACTCGCTTTCACCCGGAACGAAAGCGTTGCTCGGCAAAATCGAGGAGCCGATCACGCTCGACCTCTACTTCTCGAAGGATGCGAGCGGCCTTCCCATTCGCTACAAAAACTACGCCACCCGCGTGCAGGAGATGCTTCGGCAGTACGTCCGGTCCTCGGGAGGCAAACTCCAGCTCAACGTCATCAATCCTCGTCCGGACACGCCCGAGGAGGAAACCGCCGTTGCCGCCGGCCTGTCACCGCAGATCTCCCAGCAGGGCGGAGAACAATTTTTCTTCGGCCTCGTCGTCACTCAGGCCGACCAGCAGAAAAATCTGCCGGCGTTCAACCCACAGCGGGAACCATTTCTTGAATACGACTTGTCGAAACTGATTCACACCGTTCAGCAGTTCGAGAAACCCAAGCTGGGCCTGCTCACCAGCCTGCCGCTGAAAGGCGCCAGCCAGCAGGAAATGCGCATGGCGATGATGATGCGCCAGCCTCCACAACCGGGCCAGTTCGTCGTCAGCGAGTGGGAACAGTCGTTCGATCTCGTCTCAATCGAGCCGACCGCAACCGAACTTCCCGCGGGTCTCGACGCGCTCGCGGTGGTTCACCCGCAAAACGTTTCGGAGAAGCTCCAGTTCGCGATCGACCAGTTCATCCTTGGCGGAAAACCCGTCTTCCTCGCGCTCGATCCTGCCTCACAACATTTCAAGCGTCAGGGCGGCCAGCAGGCGATGTTCGGCGGAGGTCCTCAGCCCAACGTTTCCAGCGATCTCCGCACGCTGCTCGATGCCTACGGCGTGAGCTACGATCCGCAAAAACTCGTCGGCGATCTGGAGAACGGCACCGATCTTCAAAACCCGCAGACGCGTCAGGTCGTCCGCTATCCGACCTGGCTCAGCTTGCGAAAGGAGTTCTTCAATACAAAGGCCCAGCCCACCGCCTCGCTCAACTCCGTGCTCTTCGTCGAAGCGGGCGCGGTCGCCGCGAAGCCCGGATCGTCGCTGACGTTCACCCCGTTGATCGAAACCTCCGCACAAAGCGGCGAGATCGACGGCATGATAACGCAATTCACCGGTGCCGATGAACTCTACCGCCAGATCACTCCGTCGGGTAAGAAAACGGTCGCCGCACTCGTCACCGGCAAATTCAAGACCGCCTTCCCGAACGGCGCACCGAAAGATCCGCCTCCGGCGGACGACAAAAATGCCGACCCCAAGACGCCGCCGGTGCCGTCAACTCCTGCTTCCACACAGGATTCGCTGAAGGAGTCCACCGGCAGCTCCACCCTCTTCATCGTCACCGACACCGACTGGCTCTTCGACGACTACAGCATCGAGAAGTACAACTTCCTCGGCCAAACCGCCGTCCAGCCGCTCAACGATAATCTCGGTTTCGCCGCCAACTCCATGGAGTACCTCGGCGGCTCGCAGGATCTCATCTCCATTCGTGGCAAAGGCAGTTCGTTACGCCCGTTCAACGTCGTTCGCGAAATGGAGGTCGAAGCGCAGAAAAAATATCAGGAAAAGCTGACCCGGCTCGAAGCCCGGCTGCAGGAGGTGCAGACCAAACTTTCCGAGCTCCAGGGCAAGAAGACCGAAGGCAACCGGCTCGTCGCCACGCCCGAGATGACAAAAGCCATCGAGGATTTCCGCAAGCAACAGGCCCAACTCAGCGGCGAGCGCCGCGAGATTCGTCGCGCGCTGCGCGAAGATATCGACTCCCTCGAAAACCGCCTGCTCGTCCTGAACCTCCTCTCCACCCCATTGCTCGTCGGCGTATTCGGTTTCTGGTTCTACCGCTCCCGCCGTCGCTAACGTTCACCCGCTCATTTTTCCGCGATGAAAATCAAAACGCTCATCGTCATCGTCGGCGCGCTCGCCGCGCTTTCAATCGCTGTCTTTATCGCCCGCCGTCCCGACGCCTCTCCGGCCTCCGATCCGCGGATTGGGAAACCGGTCGCCGACGCCGCGCAGATCGAAAAAGCTGCCCGCATCCGCATCTCCGATCAGGGGAAAACCGTCACGCTCGCGCGAACGAGCGACGGCTCGTGGCAGGTCGA
>CAMLSH010000344.1 GCA_946482625.1 uncultured Opitutaceae bacterium | reverse complement strand
TCTCTCTCCGAATTCGCACGCGGCGGCGGCGACAACATCAACTCCGTCCTCCCCGGCTTCGCGCGTAACCCTTACAACACCGCCCACGCCACCGGCGGTTCCTCTGGCGGCACCGGCGCATCCCTCGCCGCCAGCTTCGGCGTCGTCGGCATCGGCACCGACACCGGCGGCTCCGTCCGTATGCCCGCCGCGCACAATGCCCTCGCCGGCCTCCGCCCGACCGTCGGTCTCGTCTCCCGCACCGGCGTCGTCCCGCTCGATGCCCACCGCGACACCGCCGGTCCCATGGCCCGCACCGTCACCGATATGGCAATACTGCTCGACGCCATCGCCTGGCCCGACCCCGCCGACATCGCCACCACCACACCTCCGCACCGCGTCCCCGCGCCACAACCCTTCCCCTCCGGCTTCGCCGCCGCCCTCGACAAAAATTCCCTCAAAGGCGCCCGCCTCGGCGTCCTCCGCCAGATCTTCAAACCCGGCGTCACCGATCCCCGCATCATCGCCAACTTCGAGAAAACCCTCACCGAGCTCCGCGCCGCCGGAGCCGAGATTGTCGATCCGTTCACCGTGCCGGAACTCGATACCATCCCGCGCCCACCGCAGACCGTCTCCAGTTTCCAGAGCGACATGGCGAAATGGTACGCAGCCCACCCAGGCGTCCCCTACGGCACCGTCAAAGAACTCGCCGACTCGAAACTCCTCCACCCGCTCCACCAGCTCGCCACCGAAAACGCCGTCACTGCCCTACCCGCCGACAAAGATCCCGCCACGATCACCGGCCGCCAGAATGAACAGCTCTACCGCGAGGCCTTCACCCGGGCCATGGACGCCGCGAAGATCGACGCCATCATCTTCCCAAGCTGGACCCAGCTCCCCGCCCGCAACGGCGACCGCAACACCCAGATCACCGACGACCCCAAGCCCGCGCCCAACGCCGGCCCCACCGCTCTCGGCAGCAGCCTGACCTTCGTCGGCTCCATGCTCCAGTGGCCAGCGCTGTCCGTTCCATCCGGATACGCCGGCGAAGGCCTCCCCCTCGGCCTGCAAATCGTCGGCCGCGCCTGGTCCGACAAAACCATCGTCAGCTACGCCTACGCGTACGAGCAAGCCACCCTCTACCGCCGCCCGCCCGGCTCCGTCCCGCCGCTCAGCCCCAAACCTTAGTCGCCCTCCCAGGCTCTGACCGCTCACCGCTACGCGCGCACTCCGAGATCCTCTTTCCACCCACCGACTCGCTACCCACTGCTCACGACTCGCCTCTCCCTCCACCACCTTCACCGCATGCACCACACCCACCCGCTCTCCATTCTCCGCGTAGCCGCGCCACTTAAGGCGCGGACCACCCGCGCTCTGCTCACCGCACTGGTCATTGGTCATTGTTCATTGGCCATTTGTTTGGCCGCCCCGACGGCCGAACAAGATCGTCTCGCCCGCCTCACCCTCGCCGAAGCCGCCGCCGAGATCCGCTCCGGCAAAGTCACCTCGCTCGCACTCACTGAGGCGTCCCTCGCGCGTATCGAAGTTTACGATTCAAAACTCGACGCCTTCATCACCGTCATGAAGTCCCAGGCGCTCGAGCAAGCGAAGGCCCTCGATGCCGAGGCCAAGGCCGGCAAATTCCGCGGCCCCCTCCACGGCGTTCCCATCGCGCTCAAGGACAACGTCGACACCGTCGCCGCCCGCACCACCGGCGGCAGCGCGCTCTTCGCCGAACGCATGCCCGAGGAAGACGCCACGGTGACCACCCGTCTCGTTGCCGCCGGCGCCGTCATCATCGGCAAAACCAATCTCCAGGAATTCGCCATGGGCGGCGGCGAAACCTCCTACTACGGCCCTTCCCGGAATCCGTGGAATCTCGCCCACAACACCGGCGGCTCCTCCTCCGGCTCCGGCGCCGCGATCTCCGCGTTTCTCGCTTATGGCGCCATCGGCACCGACACCGGCGGCTCCATCCGCATGCCCGCCTCCTTCTCCGGCATCGTCGGCCTCAAAGCCACTTACGGCCTCGTACCCATCCGCGGCATCATTCCGCTCCGCGTGTCGATGGACCACGCCGGCCCGATGACGCGCACCGTCGAGGACACCGCCATCATGCTCAACGTCCTCGCCGGTTACGACAAACTCGACATCACCTCCGTCGAGCGCCCCGCCGAAGACTACGTCGCCGCCATGAAGCAGCCCGTCAAAGGCATGAAGCTCGGCCTTCCCGTCGGTTACTACGACCACCTCGATCCCGAGGTAAAAGCCGCCTTCGACACCGCCGTCGACGTGCTCAACAAACTCACCTCCGGCTCCAAGGAAATGGCCCTGCCTCCCGCCGTGCGCCCGCTCAACGGCGCCGCCGAGACCCTCGCCTGGCACGAGGACTACGTGAAGTCCTCCGCCGCCCTCTACATGCTCCCCGAACGCCGCCGCCTCGAAGCCCTCGCCAAAGACGGTGGCGGCACCGCCGTCGATTACGTGAAGGGCATGTGGGAAAACCAGCTCCTCCGCCGCACCATCGACGACGTCTTCGCCAACGCCGGCGTCGATCTCGTTGTTGTGCCCACTCACCGGATACTCCCGCCCAAGATCGACGACCTCATCGCCCGCGCCTACTCCAACAGCCCAAGCGACCCGCGCGTCACTTCGAACTGCTCGCCTTTTAACATCTTCGGCCTCCCCGCGATTTCCATCCCCTGCGGCTTCAGCAAAGACGGTCTTCCCATCGGCCTGATGATCGCCGGACCGCGTTGGTCCGAAGGCAAAGTCCTCGCCCTCGCCCGCGCTTACGAGCAGGCGACCGAGTGGCACAAACGTCAGCCGCCGCTCACGCCCGACACCGTCAAACCCGCCGTCAAAAAACCGCTCAGCCTTTGATCGACGTCACGCAAGTAGCCGCGCCAGCCAAAGCGCAGCCTTCCGCCGTCACCACCTTTCCACGACACCACCCACCAGATGAACTTCCTCCCATTGAGCGTTAAGCGTTCAGCGTTAAACGTTGAGCGTTCTTCGCTTCGCCAATTCACCCGCTTCACCAACCAAGCCGTCTTCGTCTGCGCACTGGTCATTGGCCACTGTTCATTAGTCACTCCCGCTGCGTCCGCGGCGGAGAAGTTCCACCTTCAAGAGGCCTCTATCGAATCCACCCAGAAGGCGATCCTCGCGAAGCAGGTCACCTCAACCGAGCTCGTGAAACTCTACCTCGCACGCATCAAAGCCTACAACGGCCCCGGCGTGAAAGAGCCCAACGGCATCCTCGGCGTCGTCGAAACGATCCCCAACGCGAAACAGATCAACGCCATCGCCACGCTGAATCTACGTCCTGCCACACTGAAGTCCCTCGGCTTCCCGGCAAAGATGGCGCGCAGCCTCACCGATCCGGTTGACGCCGATCCGAAGATGCCCGACGCCCTCGAAGTCGCCGCCGCACAAGACGCCTACTTCGCCAAAACCGGCAAACTCATCGGCCCGCTTCACGGCGTCGTCATGGCCATCAAAGACCAATACGACACCGCCGACCTCCGCACCACGGCCGCCGCCGACGTCCCCTACGCCAACGACCGCCCGCCGGTCGACGCCACCTTCATCAAGCGCCTCCGCGCCGCCGGCGCCATCATCCTCGCGAAATCCACCATGGGCGAGTACGCCTCCGGCACTCCGCGTAGTTCTTTTAACGGTACGCTCAACAATCCCTACGACACCGAGCGTTCCCCCATGGGCTCCAGCTCCGGCTCCGGTTCCGCCGTCGCCGCCAACCTCGTCCTCGTCTCCATCGGCGAAGAAAGCGGCACGTCTATTCGTGGCCCCGCCGTGTATAACAACCTCGTCGGCATCGCCGCCACCCAAGAACTCGTCTCCCGCCACGGCATGGTTGAGGGCGGCATCAACACCCGCACCGGCCCCATCGCCCGCTCGGTCGAAGACGCTGCCCGCATCCTCGACGTCATCGCCGGCTTCGACCCGCTCGACGCCATGACCGCCGCGAGTTTTCGCCGCATGCCGTCCAAGCCCTATGCCACCTACGCCGCCGCCCGCCGCCTCGACGGCGTCCGCATCGGTATCCTCCGGGAATATACACGCCGCGAACTCTTCACCGAGGAAGACACGCAAGCCCTCGACCTCTTCGAAAAAGCCATCGCCGATCTCCGCGCGCTCGGCGCCACCATCGTCGATCCCGGCGAAAAAGATCTGCTCACGCCCTACATCCACAAAAATTTCTACATCCTCTACAGCCCCACCACCGCGAAACGTTTCCCCGAACTCTTCCCTGTCGATGCCGAGGGCAAACCCACGACCGACCGCGTCGCCACCGTGCTCGATCTCACCATGCACCCCGAAAAAGTCCCCGCCAAACTCACCATCCGCGACTTCGGCGAGGGCGAGGCGCTCGGCCAGGGCAAACACATGATGAACTACTACCTCGCCCTGCGCGGCGACGAACGCATCCACACGATCGACGACCTCCTCTCCACCGGAAAATTCTTCGAGGACGAACGCTTCGGCGATCGCAAGTACGGCCTGGAGCGCAAAAACGAGCCGCGCGAAATCGACAACCGCCCGCGCGTCCACCTGCGCTACGC
>CAMLSH010000343.1 GCA_946482625.1 uncultured Opitutaceae bacterium | reverse complement strand
CCGTCGCGATAGCCGGCAGGCGACTGCGCTCTGGTGGCACGTTTTTCGGGGCGGGTGGAGAAGAGCGTCGGAAATCGCGCGAAATGTGGGCGGCGGCGTTGGTTGGGGAGGCGGTTTTATCTATGAAAATAACGATGCCACTACCCCGGCAAACCGTGCCTTGACAGCGGCGAGAGCGTCCGGTCATCTCTCACCCCTTTTTCGCCTTACTACTATGCAACCGACATTCCGCCCACACCGCCTGAAGCGTGCCCGCAAGATCGGCTACCGCGCTCGCAAAGCCACCAAAGGTGGCCGCAAGGTTCTCGCCAATCGCCGCCGCAAGGGCCGCAAGCGCCTGACCGTCGTCTGAGCCTCGCGCCGCTGACTGCTGCGCTTCGTTCTCCTTCCGCGTCATGCGTTTCCGCCCCGAGCAACACGTGCGGCGGCAACACGATTTCCGTGACGTGCGTGAAAAAGGCCGCCGCCTCGATTGCGGCGGCTTTACCCTGTGGTACTACCAGCGTCCCGCGACCGCGCCTGCTCCAGAAGAGGCGCCTGTCGCCGATGAAATTGCCCCGCCGGCGCGTCCCGCCCGGCCGGTTCGTGTCATCTCCGGCCCTCGCGTGGGCGTGATCGCCTCGACCGCCGCCGTCGGCGGAGCCGTCCTGCGTAATCGCGCCAAGCGCCGGTTGCGCGAAGTGTTTCGCCACCAACAACAGCTGGTGCCCGCGGAGTACGACCTGCTCATGGTCGCCCGGCATTCGCTCAACCGGCTCGAATACCCCACCATCGAGCAAAAGTTCGTCGACGCCTGCCGTCGCCTTTTCCCCGCGCGCTCGTGACGAACTCTGCCGAAACGCCTCGCGCCTCGTCCTGGATCGCCGTTGTTCTCGCCGGTCTGGCGTCCATCCCGCGGCGCGTGTTGCTCGGGCTCATTGTTCTTTATCAGCGCACGCTTTCGCCGGTATTGCCGGCGGTTTTCGGCCCGGCCTGCGGATGTCGGTTTTATCCGACCTGTTCCCGCTACGCCGCCGAAGCGGTGACCACGCATGGTGCGATCCGCGGTACGTGGCTGGCGGCCGTGCGGCTGCTGAAATGCACGCCACTGCATCCCGGCGGGATCGATCCGGTTCCGGCCGTTTCTGCGCGAGGCGTCGGATCGCGTCGTCGGCCGGCATGCACCCGCGTTGCGACCTAATGTTTTCAGCATCACACCACTCGCTCCCTTTCTGTAATGGATAAGAAAAACACACTCATCGGCGTCGCGTTCCTCATCGCCGCATTTGCCGCCTTCATCTTCAGCGCGAAGCAACAGCCGGCTCCGCAGCCGCAACAGCCTGCGGTCACCCAGTCGACGCCCGCTGGCAGCACCACGCCCGTACCGGAAGGCACAGCGACAGCGCCCTCCACGCCCGCGTTTTCCGCGGCGCCGGCCAATTCCACGTTTGCCGCGCTGGCAAAACAGGACGGCTCCGCGCGCGTCGTCACGCTAGCCAACGACTTCATCGAAGCGCGTTTCACCGATCTCGGCGGCGCGATCCAGAATGTTGCCCTCAAAAAGTACCCTGCGGTCAAAGGTAGTCCGGAGCCGTTCGTCGTTAACGAACAGCACACGGATCCGATTTTGGCGTTCACGCAGGAAAGTTTCCCCGGCCTCGATCGAACCACGCGTTATGAAGTCGTTTCGCAGACCGCCACGGAGATCGTTTTTCGCGCGGTCTGGGAAAACCGCCTCGAAGTGACGCGCCGCTACGCGATTCTTCCGACCGGCGCTCCCACGGAAACAGCCGATCCTTATCAGCTCCGCCACGAGACCACGTTCCGCAATCTCACCGATCAGACGCTGACGCTGCCGCGTTTCGCGCTTAGCCTCGGCACGGCCGCGCCGGTCAACGCCAACGACATCGGCCAGTATCTGGCCACCGGGTACAACACCGGCAGCGACATCGATTTCATCAAACGCTCCAAACTCGAAGGCGGCGGTTTCCTGAGCATGTTCGGCATGGGCTCGCGCACACCGCTCCCGTTCATCGCCACACCGGTGCCGATCGTCTGGGCTTCGGTTGAAAACCAGTTTTTCGCCAGCATCCTCACGCCCGACCAAGCGGCGCGGGGATTGACCACCCGTCGCGTGGAGTTGCCGCCATTCCCGGGTTCACCCGTGGCCGCGGTGGGTGTGACGGGCGCGGTCGATGTCGAAGTCCCTGCGTTGCCTTCCGGCGCGGAGACAAAGCTCGGTTTCGATTTCTACGCCGGCCCGAAGGAGTATTCGCGACTATCCAACGGCGATATTTTCAAGCACAGCCAAGACAAGGTCATGCAGTTCGGCTTCTTCAAGATCTTCAGCCAGCTGCTGCTCTCGATCATGTCCTCGGTGCATAGCTGGGGCGTCAGCTGGGGCTGGGCCATCGTGATCACGACGCTCTTCCTCAAGATCATCTTCCTGCCGCTTACGCTTGCGGCGTCGAAGTCCGCGAAGCGCATGCAGAAAATCCAGCCCGAGATGCAGGCCTTGCGCGAGAAGTACAAAGACAACCCGCAGAAGATGCAGCAGGCCACGATGGAGCTGTTCAAAACCCATCGCGTAAATCCCGTCGGCGGTTGTCTCCCGATCCTGATCACCATCCCGTTTTTCATCGGCTTTTATTCGATGCTGCAAAGTACGGCTGAGCTCCGGTTCGCGGAGTTTCTCTGGGTGTCGGATCTTGCGGCGCCTGATACGGTCGGGCGCATTCCTCTATTCGGGTTCATGACGCTTCCGTTGAACATTCTGCCGATCCTTATGGGCGTCACGATGATCGTCCAAATGCGGCTTACTCCTCAGCCTTCGGTGGATAACGCACAGGCGAAGATGTTTAAGTTCATGCCCTATATCTTTGCGGTCTTCTGCTACACGTTCCCGGCTGGCATTGCTCTCTACTCCACCGTCAACGGCCTCTTCACCATCGCCCAGCAGTTGGTGATCAATCGCATGAAAGACGAGCCACTCGCGCCGGTCCCCGTCGCCACCAAAGGCGGCAAGGGCATCAAGAACGTCACGCCGAAGAAGAAGTAAGCGGATAAGAGGAGTAAGCAGTGTAAGAGGTGTAGGATGAGTAAGCTCGGACAAGAGTCGGTGGTTTGCGCGTGTCTGGGGAGCGTTATTTCCCTCGGTGCCGCCGCCGCTTACTCCTCTTAAAACTTACACCTCTTACACCTCTTTCCCGCCTATGGCCGGCCATAACAAGTGGTCCAAAGTTAAACGCCTCAAAGCCGTCACCGACGCGCGCAAGGGCAAGGTATTCTCGCGTCTCTCCCGCGACATCACGCTCGCGGCCAAAGCCGGCGGCGGCGATCCCGATGGCAACGCCCGCCTGCGCACGCTGCTCTTCAAGGCCCGCGAGGCCAACATGCCGGTCGATAACGTCGACCGCGCGATCAAGAAGGGCACCGGCGAGCTTCCCGGCGTTGTATTCGAAGAAGCCGTCTACGAGGGCTACGGCCCCGGCGGCGTCGCCTTCATCGTGAAGGCCACGACCGACAACAAGCAGCGCACCGCACAGGACGTGCGCGCGATTTTCACGCATCACGGCGGCAATCTCGCTGGCAGCGGCGCGGTGGCATTTCAGTTTCTTCACGCGGGCCAGTTCCTCATCGCGAAGGAAAACGCGACCGAGGACCGCCTCATGGAGATCGCGCTCGAAGCCGGTGCGGACGACGTCATCGCCAGCGAACAGGGCTTTGAAATCCGCTGTGCGATCCACGCCTTCGACAAGGTCAGTCACGCGTTGGAAAACGCCGGTATCAAAACCGACAGCGCCGAGATCGCCTACATCCCGACGAGCTTCGTTCCGGTCACGGCGGTCCACACGGCGAAGACGTTGATCGAACTCCACGACCTACTTGAGGCGCTCGACGACGTGCAGCAGGTTTTCTCCAACGAAGACATGGATGACGCGATCGCTGCGGCGGCGCATGGGTGAGCAGTCACTTCCGAGGGGGTAACGTGCGGTCCCCGCGCGTTTCCGAAAATCGTCTTCCGCTTTTCTCGTAGCGCCGTCCGCCCGGCAGCGCGCGCTCCATCCGGCGCCAGGCAGTTGATCCTGCCCGCCGTTTTTCTACTCGCTACCCGTCACCCTCTGCTCGCTACTTTTCCGTCATGAACGACGCCGAGATCATCGATCTTCCCGCCCGCACCGAGCCCGGTGAGGTCGGCTTGGTCGAGCCGCGCGATTTCGTTTCGATCGAGTCCTTTCTTTTCGAGAGCGGTCAGACGCTGCCCGGCTTCACGCTGCGCTACGAAACCTACGGTCGTCTCAACGCTGCCCGCGATAACGTTGTCATCATCTGCCACGCGCTCAGCGGCGATCACCACTGCGCCGGCATCCACGCGCTGACTGATCGCAAGCCCGGCTGGTGGAACAACCTCATCGGTCCTGGCAAGGCCGTGGATACGAACCGCTTTTTCGTTCTCTGCTCCAACTGCCTCGGCGGTTGCCAGGGCTCGACCGGCCCGTCGTCGATCAATCCCGCCACCGGCCGTCCGTACGGCGTGTCGTTCCCGTTTGTCACGGTGCGCGACATGGTGCGCGCGCAAAAACGCCTGCTCGATTCGCTCGGCATCACCT
>CAMLSH010000342.1 GCA_946482625.1 uncultured Opitutaceae bacterium | reverse complement strand
GGATGCGGCGGGTGGCTTCGAGGCCGTCCATGTCGGGCATCTGCACATCCATGAGAATGAGATCGAAGGGTTCGGTTTGATAGCGGGTCAGCGCCTCCACGCCGTTGAGGGCGGACACGACGGTGTGTCCGGCTTTCTCAAGCATGGTGCGGCTGATTTTTTGGTTCACGGGATTGTCTTCGGCGAGCAGTACTCGGAGTTGACGCGTGGATGGCGGCGAAAGTTGCGGAGAGCTTTTTCCAATCGGAGGGGTCGATGAAACGGCGCGGCCGAAGCGGGCGGTGAAATGGAAGCGGCTGCCTTTGCCCGGCTCGCTTTCGGCCCAGATGCGACCCTCCATGAGGGTGACGAGCATCCGGGAGATGGTGAGGCCGAGGCCGGTGCCGCCGTAACGGCGCGAGGTGGAGGTGTCGGCTTGGACGAAGGACTCGAAGATCGAATCGAGTTTGTGGGACGGGATGCCGATGCCGGTGTCGGTGACGCAGAAGTGCAGGAGCAGGCTGGAAGGCGCGCGGGAGTCGGGGGAGGGCTCGGGAGCGATGGAGACGACGATCTCGCCGGACTGGGTGAACTTGAGGGCGTTGCCGATGAGGTTGATCAGGACCTGGCGGAGGCGACCGGCGTCGCCGACGAGGAGGTCGGGCGTCTCGGGCGCGAGGTTGAGTCGCAGGGAGATGTTTTTGTCCCGGGCGCTGGTGACGAAGGGCTCGATGGCTTTGTTGACGCAGAACGAGAGGCTGAAATCGACGGGATCGAGGGTGAGTTTGCCGGACTCGATTTTGGAGAAATCGAGGATGTCGTTGATGACGCCGAGGAGGGCTTCGCCGGAGGATTGGACAGCTTCGAGATAGCCGCGCTGCTCGGGGTTGGAGGCGTGCGCGAGCGCGAGTTCGGTCATGCCGAGGACGCCGTTCATAGGCGTGCGGACCTCGTGGGACATGTTGGCGAGGAATTCGCTCTTGGCGCGGTTGGCGGTCTCGGCGGCTTCCTTGGCGGATTGGAGATCGCGGGTGCGCGCTTCGATGAGGACTTCAAGTTCGTGCTGGCGGCGCCTGAGAACGCGGGTGCGCCAGGAGATGAGGCCCGCAACGAGCACGCCGCCACCGAGAGTGCAGAGCACCCAGAAGATCCATGTCTGGTGAAAGTGGGGCTGGAGTGTGAATGCGAGCGAGGCGGGCTGCTCGCTCCAGACGCCGTCGTTGTTGCGGGCGGTGACGTGGAAGGTGTAGCGACCGGGCGCGAGGCCGGAGTAGAGCGCCGTGCGGCGGCTGCCGGCATCGACCCAGTCGGTATTCACGCCGTCGAGACGATAGCGGAAGCGGACCTGGGTGGCATCGACGAGGCTGAGGCCGGTGTACCGAAATTCGAACTCGCCGCGGCCGGGAGGAAGCACGAGGTCCCGCGTGGGTGGAAGGGCGGTGTGATCGACCACGATGGCTTCGATGACGACGGGCGGAGGAAGAGGGTTGAGGCGGATCTTCGCTGGGTTCACGACGGCGACGCCGAAGTTGGTGCAGAACCAGAGCTCGCCATCCCGTGTGGCCATGGCGGTGGGCTGGGTGCCGTAGACGGGGCCGCTGGGTTTCATGCCGTCGCTTTCGCCGTAGATGGTGAAGGTGACGGCGGCCTTACGGCCGGCAGCGACGGCGTCGAATTCGTCGAGCGGGGCGCGGAGCACGCCTTGGCGGGAGTTGAGCCAGAGTTCGCCTTGATGGAAGACGATCCCGTAGAGCGTGGCGTTCGCGTCGCCGAGGATGGAGAACGATTCGATTTTGTTGTCGCGAATGCGCTGGAGGCCGCCGTCTTTGCGGGCGATCCAGAGGGAGCCGCGGTCGTCGTCGATCAACGAATACGTGGCGGTTCCTTTGAGGCCGTCCTCGTACCGCCAGCTACGCCAGCCGTCTTTATCGAGCCGGCCGATGCCGGTGATCCCACCGAGCCACAGGCGGCTGTTGCGGTCGATGAGGAGGTTGCTCAACCGGTTGCCGACCGGACCGACGTCGACGGAGGTAAAGCGACCGGTGGCAGCATCGCGGCGATAAAGACCTTCGCGGTCGGTCGCCACCCAGAGGACGTTGTCCTGATCGACGGCAAGGGCCCGGACGCGGCTGTTTTTAATGCCGTCGGCGAGGCCGAAATGTTGGATCTTGCCGGCATGCCAGCAGGAGAGTCCGACCGCGTGGTATCCGATCCACAGGGCGCCGTTGCCGTCCTCGGCGAGAGCGCCGATGGAGTCGTCAAGCAGGCCGTCGCGACGACCGAAGGTGGTGGCCCGGCCTTGGTGGAAGCGGACAACGCCGCCACCGACGGTGCCGACCCATCGGCTGCCGTCGCGGGTTTCGAGCACGCAGGTGGCGGAGTTTTGGTAGAGGCCTTCGCGGCGGGTGATGGTATGAAATTTGACGTCGCGGAGCCGGATGAGACCGCTGTGAGTGCCGATCCAGAGGGAGCCTTCGCGGTCTTCAAAGAGCGAGAGGATGGAGCCGAGGCTCTCGCCGGTGCGGCTGAGGACTTCTTCGAAGATGCCGTCGCGGAAGCGTTGCAGGCCGTTGGTGGTGCCGACCCAAAGCGTACCGTGGCGGTCGAAGTAAACGGTGCGGATGATGTCGATCGCGAGGCCGTCGGTGGAGGTGTAGAGACGGGGCTGGTCATCGCGCCAGTGGAGCAAGCCGTCGCTGCTCGCAACCCAGACGTCGCCTGCAGGGTCTTCGGCTAAGTCGCGGATATAGGAACTGGGGAAACCTTCGGGGCGCCCGCCGAGGAAGGAGCCGTCGGCGGCGAAACGGAAAAAGGCGGACTCGCCGCCCATCCACCATTCGCCGTTTCTGCGGTGCAGCCAGACGCGCAGGCCAGTCAGGGGCGGAACGCCGGGGGGCAGGGGCTCGTTTTTGAAGCGACCCTGATCGAAATGAAGCAGGCGGTTGCTCAGGAGCACGCGCATCGTGCCGGGGGCTGGACGTATCGAGCGGACGGTGACGCGTTCGAGACCGCCGGCGGTTTCGGGGCGGATGAACTTCCCCTTTTCGTAGTAGAGAAAGCCGCCGCCATCGGTGCCGATCCAGAGGCGTCCGTCGGGAGTTTCGTGAAGCGAGGTGATCGTGTCGCTGGTGAGCTCCGGGACGTTGGCGTGGGTGAATGTCGTGAACGAGGCGCCGTCGAAACGAGCGAGGCCGTCGCCGGTGCCAATCCAGAGATAACCGTCGGCGGTCTGGGTGATGGCTTGAACGGAGTTTTGGGGCAGGCCGGAGGAGACATCCCAACCGGTGGCGGTGAAGTGGGATGCGGGGCGGGTGGGGTCCAAGGCGAAGCCTGCCGCGGCGCATCCCAGTAGGAATGCTCCCGCGACCCAGCAGCGCAGAGCCAGGAAGTTACGCCTGAGAGCGGGTAGCACCTGTTTACAATCGGCACCCGGACGCCGGCCTTGAGGGAAGATGCTTGGGGAAAAACATGTATCCACCACAAGGATGGTGTCCGAATTTCGTTACGACGCAAACGAGGTAAATACGACGTTGGCGGAGGTTTATGCGGATAGCGGCTCCGTACGAGTTCAGGGAGAGTGGGCCGAAGCGGGCAACTGGGGATGACGCGGCTCAAGCTCGCGGGCGCGGTAGAGGACTCGGGCAGCGTCGGTGGGGCGACCGAGGGCGTGGTAGCAACGGGCGAGAGCGAGGAGCGTGTCGACATCGTCGTCGATCCAGGCGGCGGCTTTTTCGAGGTAAGGCAGGGCGTCGGCCGGGGCTGCGCGAGCGAGAAGCATCATGCCGGCGTTGCGATGGAGGACCCAGTCGTGGGGGGAGATTGAAAGCGCGTGGTCGTACACGGCCCGTAGCGCAGGGGTGGCGTCGGGGCGCGCAAGGAGGGCTTGCGCGGCGGCGAGTTGGCGGGTGGTCGTGTCGAGGCGGATGGCGTGGTCGGATTGGAGTGTGAACGGGGGACGCTGAAAGCGGTTTTGAAGTTCGAGTAATATCAGGGCCTGCTCGTAGGCGGTGAAGGCGAGACGCTGGCGGGCATCGCTGGTATCGAGAATCTGAGGTTGTGCGTGTGAGACGAGGCCGCGCGCGTGGAGTTCGGCGGCGATCACCGGAAGCAGTTCACGCGTGACCGTGTACGCGCCGAGGAACGTGAGGTGGACGTGTTCGTAGAGGAGTTTGTTGCCCGCGAGAGATCCGGGTGCGGAGGCGTTGGCGGGGTCGTCGGGGGCGGCGGTTGACGCCTGGAGATCGACGACGCGGACTTTTTTTCCCGGGAGCGAAGACGGAAGATCGCGGATGATGGCGTTGAGCGAGGAATCGGCTCGGAAGCGCAGGGCGTCGTGGTCCAGGGCGCTTTGAAAGAGGGCGCGGGTGGCGTCGTCGGTTTCGCCGGTCGCGAGATTCAGGCGGGCGAGGCGGAAGGGAAGCTCGGCGTAGCGGGCGTCGATTTCAAGGGCGGCGCGGTAGGCGGAACGGGCGCGGGCGGTGTTGCCGGCGAGCGCGGCGTCGTTGCCCTCTCGATACAGGCGATCCCATTCGGCGAGTTGCGCGTCGCTGAGGTCGCGTCGATGGAGCGAGAGGAAAGGGGCGAAGTCGCGCTGGTTCGCGAGCGTGGTGCAGAGGATCGCGGATGCTCCG
>CAMLSH010000341.1 GCA_946482625.1 uncultured Opitutaceae bacterium | reverse complement strand
CTGACCGACACCCCGGTCGCCCCCTGGCACCTGATACCCGCCAACAACAAACGCTTCGCCCGCCTCCAAATCTTGAAGACAGCCTGCAAACAAATCGAGTCCGCCCTCGAAGTCATCCCACGCTGATCGCCCTCCACAAACCGCGTGGGCTACGCTTCTACGCGGTCCACCCGCAAAAGCGGCACCCGCCAAAAACATTGACCCTCGACCCCGCCCCACCAGCCACTTAGGCCTTTCTCATGGTGGGAAACTCCACACCCTAGGCGGCACGCGGTGCAGCCGAGCAACACTGTTATGCAAAGAAAGATCAGCTTCCTCGCGTTTCTAGTATCGTTCTTCGTGAGCTCAGGCCCACTCGTCGCCGTGGAGTTTTCGGACGCCGATTTAGCCGACGCAAATCGTATATCCCGCCTCGTCGGCCGTCCGCTCGATAAACCGACGGTCGCATATCTTGAGCAGAAGCGAGAGTCCCTCAACGAAGCCGTTTCGATCCTCGCGCACACGGCGCTGTTTGTGAGCACTCAAAAGAAGAATCGGAATGCGTTCATGGCGGCGCTCGCGATCGATGACCACGCCGACAGGCAGAGCGGAAAAAAAGAAGTGGTTAGCTTCGGCCATTTGCAGCGCTTGCTGAAGAGCGTCGATACGAGGGCGAAAGGAGACAAGGACGATGAGCGTATCATTCTGTTGATTGAGTTTATCGATCTGAAGCAACGAAACCTCTGGTTTGAAGGACCGGGCGGCCACATTTCTCTATCGAGATTCATACGTGGCATGTATCTCGGTTCCGCCTTCGAAGGCTCAAAGCTAGACACAGAAAAGATCGCGAACGAAATCGATGAAAAGACACAGAAGAAGAAGGCGTAACACGACGACTACAGACAACCTCCGGGGCGTTGCCCCTTCGGCGTCTGAGCTATGACGTTCGGCAAAAATGACAGCGTCGGCCATCGCCACCATGCCCCCGGCCCCCAGCAACTCCCCCATCATCCTTCCGCCCGGCGCTGGCCGCGTTTATGAATGCGGCCCGATGCGCGCCGTCTTCAAAGCCGATGAAGCCGAAACTTCCGCGCGTTACAGCGTCTCCGAGTGGATCGTTGCGCCACACAGCCCCGGCTCCGGGCCCCACGCGCACGAGGAGAATGAAGAACTGTTTCTCATCACCGAAGGCACGCTCGCCGTACGGGTGAGCGACAACTGGGTCGATGCACCACGCGGCACGTTCCTGCGTATTCCCGCCGGCATAATTCACGACTTCGAAAACCGCACCGATTCCCCCGCGACGCTTTTCAACGTTTTCATCCCCGGCGGATTCGAGCGCACGATGCCCGACATTGTTGCCTGGTTCGCCAAACAATCAGGCGCTTAAAAGAGACGCGGCAAAATAGCCCGTACCTCTCCGGACGCTCCCCACGACGCCCAGCACTCATCAGGACAGCGATCAGCTCCAACCCCTTCCACGGACCAACCGTCCCGAAAGCCCCATGACCAAAGACGAACAGCACCTGAACCTCCTGGCCACCTTCCACTATGTTCTCGGCGCGTTGATGGCTCTCTTCGCCTGCCTCCCGCTCATCCATGTCACCATAGGCGTGTTGATGGTGACCAATCCTCAGATCTTGAACGGAGACCAGGACGGCAATCCACCGCCGGCGTGGTTTGGTTATCTCTTCGCTGGCATCGGCACGTTGTGTGTGCTCTTCGGCTGGGCCGCCGCCATCTGCACGTTTCTTTCCGGCCGGTATCTGTCCCGGCGCAAGCACCGCATGTTCAGTTTTGTCGTCGCCGCCATCCTCTGCATGTTCATGCCATTCGGGACGGTGCTGGGCGTCTTCACGATCATCGCTCTTAGCAAAGACTCCGCGCAACAGCTGTATTCAAACACGCCGCACAACACCCCGCCGACCACATGAGCGCCTTGATCCGACCCTCGCACCCTGCCTCAGTGTTCTCTGTGTCTGCGCTCCGTGTCCCCCGGCAACGCGTCAGTCCCCCTCACTCCGCGCCTCTCGGTCACGCTCACTTCTCCCCCGCCAGTTTCGCCAGCAACTCGATCAGCGTCCGGTGATGCAGCGGCTTGTTGAGCAACATCCGGAAATGCGGGCGCAACGCCTGCCGCGCTTCCGCGCCCATGCCCACGTGTACCAGCCCGATCATCCGCGCACCGCGCCATTTCTCGCTCTGTAGCCGTTCTCTTTCTTTGCGCAAAAAGTCCGCGTCGCAGTCCACCACCGCCAGCTCCCACAAGCCACTGTTGAGCGCCGCGCCGTCGAGAGGCACCGCCACGCCTCCCGCCGCCATCAGCTCCCGCGACAACTCGCGCCGCAGCGAATCCTGTCGCGTCACCACCGCCACCTTCATGCCCGCCAATGAAGGGGCCTGCGGGAGTTTTTCGGTGGATACGCGGCAACGCACCGTGAAATAAAACGTCGAACCGCGCCCCGGCGTGCTCTCCAGCCGGATCTCCCCACCCATCATGCGGACCAGATTGCGGCAGATGACCAACCCCAGCCCGGCCCCGCCGTACCGGCGCGAGTTCGAGGAATCCAACTGCGAAAACGCATGGAAAAGTTTCGGCCTGTCCTCGGGCCGGATGCCGATCCCCGTGTCGCGCACCGCAAACTCGAGCGTCAGCCCGCCGTCATCCAACTCGGCCATCAGCTGGGCAGGCGCACCGAACACGTCCGCATCGAAGGGCGCCATCGACACCCCTTTCCCCGTAAGCAGCCGCGCCGTCACCTCCACCTCGCCGGCCGCGGTGAACTTGAGCGCGTTCCCCACGAAGTTTACCAACACCTGCCGCAGACGCCCCGCATCGATCATCACCAACGCCGGGACATCGGCATCCACTTCGTGCAACAACTCCAGCCGGCCTTCCGCCGCGCGCCCGGCGAGGATATCCAACACATTCTCGATCGATGCACGCACGTCGCATGGCGTCGTGTCCAGCTGGAGGCCGCCCGACTCGATGCGCGTGTAATCCATGATGTCACCGGTCAACTGCACCAACGCCTCGCTGCTCGTGCGGATCGTCTGCACATACTCGCGCTGCTCCGCCGAGAGCGGCGTATCCAACAATAAATTCGTGAAGCCCACCATGCCGTTGAGCGGTGTGCGCACTTCATGGCTCATCGTCGCGAGAAACACGCCCTTCGCTTTGTCGCCCGCCTCGGCGCGCTCCTTCTCACGGCGCAATGCCTCCTCCTGCCGGTGCAGCTCCGTGGCGTCGTTGAGCACCGCGATAAATCCCTCGATCCGTCCGCCCGTGCCATGCACCGGCGAGACCGTGCCGCGCGCCGGGTAGAGTTCGCCGTTTTTCCGCCGGCCCGCGAGCCCGCCCGTCCACGATTTCCGCGCCTCCAGGCGAGTGCCGATTTCCGTGAGCAACGTTTCGGGCGTCTCCGCAGAAAGCAGTTCCCGCCACAGCCGCCCGATCACTTCGTGCCGCGAGTATCCGGTTTGCTGGCACAAACCGCCGTTCACGTACTCGATGCGCCCATGCGGATCAGCGACCAACACCGCGGAATCGCTCTCCTCCACCGCGCCGCTGAGCTTGTCGATCATCGCCGTTTGAGCGGCGTTCCGCCGGGTGAAAAGATACGCCCCCAACGGCAGCCCGAGCAGCAGCCACACGTAAAGCGCCCCGCGCATGGCCGCCTCGAAAAGTCCGCCCTGCCAGTCCTCCGCCGCCACATCCAGAGCCACAAATTCGTTCACCTCGTCCGGCGAGCGGAGTTCGCCAACCATCGCGTAACCCGTCACCCACTCGCCGAACGAGTCCTTGACCGGCCCTTCCGTCGTGGCCTCTCCCGTTCGCAAAAGCGTGCGCAATCCCGGCATTTGAAACGCCTCCGGGAAGACATCGCCGGGCCGCGATTCCGCCGGCGCCCCGACCGGCTCCGAATCCGCCAGATAGATCACTTTTCCGCGCTCCGGCAGGTACCGAAACAGTGAGACAAAGCGGACATTCGGATGCACCTCGCGCAACGCGATCAGCTGCTGCTTCACGAACGCATAGTCCGAGGTCGCCTCGTCAGTCCGTTCGCCTGCCAGCGGGCGCACATCCGCCTGCCGAAATACCAGCGCGCAACGCCGTGCATCCGCCTCCAACTCACTCAGCCGGCGTCCGCGCAAACTGTCGCGGCTCCACCATCCGGTGAGTGCACCGGCAAGTGCGATTCCCGCCGCAACCCAGACAATCTTGTAGTTCCTAAACATCGGCGGCTTTGCGTCTTGCGACTGCCGTCGACCCAACCCCGCCCCTCGCTCGCTGGCAACGCGGAACACGCTCACATCCCTCGCGCAGCCCCCTTTCCGTGCAATCTCATGGGAAATTCACAAGCCACCGGAGGGCCTCGCGCCACCTACCCGAAGGCGTGGGGCAACCGATCCGTCAGACCCCAGCTTCTTAAAAAAATAAAGCCGCCACCGGCGCGAACCGGTGGCGGCTTTATGAAAGGAAATGTTTCGGGGGTCTTCTTACTTCTCGAGGTGACCGGAAACGAGCTTGGTCATCTCGAACATGCTGACCGACTTCTTGCCGTTGAACACAGCCTTGAGTTTGTCGTCGGCGTTGATCTGGGTCTTCACCTTCTTGTCCTGAAGGCCGTTCTTCT
>CAMLSH010000340.1 GCA_946482625.1 uncultured Opitutaceae bacterium | reverse complement strand
AGCATGCGGTTTAATGCGGCATCAGGGGCCGCGTCAGACGGCTGAGCGTCGGCAGCACCGAGGGACGACACGATAAACACCAGACCGAGAACGAGCGCGATGGACGCGCTGAAGATTGATTTGCGAGATTTCATAGTTGAGGGCTCCTGCCGTGAACACTCCGCCCATCCGTTGGGTTCCGGAGATGGAAGGAGAAATCGTGTCTCGCGGCGTTTGGCCACTCGCAATTCCAGCAAACCGGTCTGCGCCTCAGGTCGTCAGGCAGAGTTTGAAGCCTTCGTTCAGGGCGGCGCGGTCGAGGTTTTTGCCGATGAAGACGAGGGTGTTGGTGCGGGCATCCTGACCCCATTCGCGGTCGAATTTGGCGTCGAAGAGCATGTGGACGCCTTGGAAGACGAGGCGCTTGTTGGAGCCTTTCACGCTAAGCACGCCTTTCATGCGGTAGATGTCGTTGCCCTTCGTTTTGAGGAGCTCGCCAATCCACTCGTTGAGCTTCTTGCCGTCGAGGTCGCCGGGCGTGCTGATGCCGACGGAGGAGACGTCGTCTTCGTGCGAGTGGCTGTGCTGAAAATCTTTTTGCCAGACGGGCTTCACGATCTCGCTGGCGATGTGGATGTGGAGCGGGTGGTCGCCGCAGCCTTCGAAAACGAGGTAGTGTCCGTCGGCGGGGATATGGACGAGGAAGTGGCCGCAGTCTTCGAAGAGTTTGAGGCGTTGGAGTTGTGGGCCGGCGGTGAAGGTTTCGCCGTCCTTCACGGTGTTTTCCCAGTCGGAGAAGGTGACGACGGCGGTCTTGATGGCGGCGTCGATCACGGCGGGTTCGAGCGACGCGATGGGGAGGACAACGACGTCGAGCTCGTCGGGGTTGCCGTGGTGATGGTGGTCGTGCGTGTGGCCCTCGGCGCCGTGGCTGTGATGGTGATCGCCGTGATCATGGTCGTGCCCTTCGCCGTCGTGATCGTGGTCGCAGTGGCCGATGACGAGTTCGTGCGCGCCCTCGGTAAGCGGATAGGCGCCGGCCCATTCGAAGGGGTAGTCGGGTTCGAGAAAGGCGGGGTCGAGGTCGGTGGCGCGCGAGAGATTGAAGCCGCCGACGTTGAGGACAGCGGACAGCGGGACGTCGGCGTTCTGCGCGCGGTGGATTTTGGCGGCCGCATTCATTTTCCGGATGCGCGCTTCGAGTTTTTCCAGATCGGCGGGGGCGACGAGGTCGGTCTTGTTGAGGATGAGGACGTCGGCGAAACCGATTTGTTTTTTAACCTCGGGGGAATCTTCGATGTGCAGGAGGACGTGTTTCGCGTCCACGAGAGTGACGATGCCGTCGAGGCGGAAGCGGGTGCGCATCTCGTCGTCGGTGAAGAAGGTCTGGGCGACGGGGCCGGGGTCGGCGAGGCCGGTGGTCTCGATGAGGATCCCGTCGAGGCGGTCCTTGCGCTTCATGAGGCGGCCGAGGATGCGGATGAGGTCGCCGCGGACGCTGCAGCAGATGCAGCCGTTGTTCATCTCGAAGATTTCTTCGTCGCTTTGGATGACGAGCTGGTTGTCCACGCCGACTTCGCCGAACTCGTTTTCGATGACGGCGATTTTTTTGCCGTGCTGCTCGGTGAGGATGCGGTTGAGCAGCGTGGTTTTGCCGGCGCCGAGGAAGCCGGTGAGGACGGTGACGGGAATGGGAGCGTCGGAGGACATGAGAGGAAGAGTGAAGGGTGAAAGGTGAGGAGTGAAAGGCGGAAGGTCGGAAAGTCGGACGCGGAGACGAAGCTAAGCGTGCGGGAAATGGAAGGTGTGGATGGGCGAGGTGGAGCGAAGGCGATGGCGTTGCGGCGAAGGGGCGCAAGCAACGTCAGGGTAGCGAAGCCGTCAAGGGGGGCGGAGGTCGCGCGCTTGCGTCGGGCGGCGCAGGCGGGTGAGGCTGCGCGCCGCTTTTATCGATGAAAAACTCCACGGGTAGCTGCGATGATGTCGCGAGTGCGGCGGGCTGGATTTTGATTTTGCACGCCACGGCGGGTGCGGGTCACACGCGGGCGGCGCAGGCGATCGGCGCGGCGCTGAAGGCGCGGGGAGAGGCGTTTCAGCTGGTGGACATCCTGGACTGCACGCCGGCGCTTTTCCGAAGGATGTATGTGAAGTCGTACATCGATCTCGTGCAGAAGGCGCCCGAGTTGTGGGGCTATTTATACGACCGGACGGATGTGGTGCGTCCAGCGACGAGCAAGCGCGTGAAGGCGCGGCTGGCGTTCAACCAGCTGAACAGCCAACCGTTCAAAAAACTGCTGAAGGAGGCGGCGCCGAGGGCGATCGTGTGCACGCATTTTCTGCCGCTGGAGTTGCTGTCGGATTTGAAGGGGCGTGGGAAGATCGACGTGCCGGTGCATGCGGTGGTGACGGATGTGAGCCCGCACGCGTTGTGGGTTTATCCGAACATCGATTGTTATCACGTGGCGACGGCTTCGGCGGCGCGCGAGCTGGTGCGGAAAGGCTTTCCGGAGGAGCGGATTCGCGTGACGGGGATTCCGGTCGATCCCGTGTTCGCAGAGCGCATGGCGGCTCCGGCGGCGCGGAGAAAGCTGGGACTATCGGAGCGGCCGACGGTGTTGTTGCTCTCGGGCGGCTTCGGCGTGGGGCCGATGGTGGAGGCGTTGGAGTCTTTTCGCGGCAGCCAAGCGGAGATCTCGCTCGTGGTCGTGGCGGGGAAAAACGCGGAGCTCGAAAAGAAATGCCGCGAGGTGGCGAAGACGTTGCCCGTGCCGGTGACGGTGCATGGGTTCGTGACGAACATGCACGAGCTGATGGACGCGGCGGATTTGATTGTGACAAAACCGGGTGGGCTCACGACGACGGAGGTGCTCGCGAAGGGAAAGCCGATGGCGCTCGTATCACCAATCCCAGGACAGGAGCAGCGCAACTGCGAGTATCTGCTCGAAGCGGGCGCGGCGGTGCGGCTCTACGATGTGGGCGATGCGGCGTTTTATCTGACGGGCTGGCTCGCTGACGCGGAGCGTATGAAGCGGATGACGGCGGCGGCTAAGGCGATCGCGCGGCCGCGCGCGGCGAACGAAATTGCGGCGGCGGCGGTCGAGGGTGTGGGTTGAGACGCGCAGCGAATTTCCTCTTTAGTTTCTCACTCTCACTCATGTCACGCGCGCGTATCGCCACTCTGATTAGCTTTGGGTTTCTTGCTTTCGCCATGCCTTCACCTGCCTCCACCAACGACGACGAATTGCACACGATCATCGACGACGCGTGGGTGGGCGTGCAGGGATTTCATTTTTCGGGACGGCTGACGGCGGTGAGGCGCGCGCCGGAGAAAGACGCGAGCCGCTGGAGTGCCTTGTACCAGACCACGCGCATGCTTTTCACGAGCGGGGAAGAGGGCGCGGTGACGTGGCGCGTCGGGAAGCTGGAGTGGACGACGCGGGCGGACGATCACGGCTACTGGGAGCTGACATCGAACATCGCATTAGCGCTGGAGCCCGGCTGGCATGAGATCGAGTCGGTGCCCGCGGCGAGCGGTGCGGCGGGTTTGTTGGTGCCCGATCCACGGAACACGCTCGGGATCATCTCGGATATCGACGACACGATTCTCGTGAGCGAAGTGCTGAGCACGCGGCGGTTGCTCAGCAACAGTCTGACGATCCCCGCGGAGAATCGCAGCGCGGTGCCGGGGCTCGCGGCGCTTTATCACCGGATCGCGAAGAAGAACCCGGCGCCGGAAGCGACGCCGATTTTCTATGTATCCGGTTCGCCACGCCAGCTCACGGACAGCCTGCGGCGGTTTTTGAAGGTGAACGATTTTCCGCGCGGCGTGCTGCAGTTGAAGGAAATCTCCACGGAGCGCAGCGACTCGCTGCTCGATACGCCCGCGTACAAGCGGAAGCACATCGACAAGATCCTCGCGGCGTTTCCCGGGGTGAAGTTCATGTTGATCGGCGACGACGGGGAGAAAGATCCGGAGATCTTCGCGGCGGTGGCGGAGAAATATCCCGAGCGCGTGGAGGGTGTGTGGATTCGGCGCGTACACGACGATGTGGCGCGGCCGAAATTCGCCGGGCAGCGGGATCTGACGGAGTTGCTGGTGGCGGAGAAGACGGAGTAGGCGGGCGATGTAGCCGGTAACGGCGGGGGATTTTTAGTCGCGAAAGGACGCCCATCGGCGCGAGTTCCGGAGATGGATCTGGGGGATTGGGGTGGAGCGGGCGCTCCGCGCACGCTGAGCGACACGAACAGGCGAAATAGCATCATTCAGCGCGGGCGATGTCGCTCCGGCGCGTTAGGGATAACGCGCCCTACCTTCGGAAGGCGTCGCGCGAGCGCGAGTCCTACCCAATCCTCCAACCTTACAAAAATGTAAGGTTCGCGAAAGGGAGCGGCAATCGGGGTGTGCGATCTTCACGGCACTTCCCAATCAGCTCTTCTCAACATTTCCCGTCATGAACTCCACGTCCTCTTCTTCATTTTCCAGCCGTCGCAAGGTTTGGTCGACGGCTGGGTTGGTCGCAGCTGGTGGCCTCGCGTTGTCTGTAGTCGCGTGGGCTGCCGGTCAGGGTAATCCACAGGTGACTGTGAAAGTCGATGAACAGCCGCTGGCTCGCTCAGGGGTGGGCGAGTCGGCGAGCTATTCGCCGGT
>CAMLSH010000339.1 GCA_946482625.1 uncultured Opitutaceae bacterium | reverse complement strand
GTCTTCCACAAAGAAATCGAAAACTTCTCCTACGAGTTCGACGCCCGCGGCGGCGCCACAATCAGCGGCGTCCTGTATGACCTGACCACCTACGCCAACGGTTCCGACGGCTCCATCACCGGCATCGAACTCGCTTACGAACACCAGCTCCGCTTCCTGACCAAACCCTTCGACGGCGTCGGCGTCATGGCCAACGTCACCTTCCTCGACAGCGAAGCCACCTACCCGACCCGCCCCGGTGAAAACATCCCCTTCATCGGCCAGAGCGATTACACGGGCAACCTCGGCCTCACCTACGAGAAAGCCGGTTTCTTCATCCGCCTCGCGATGAACTTCCGCTCCGAACGTCTCCGCGAAGACGAGCCGCTCGGCGAAGCCGCCTATCAAGATCTCTACGTGGACGACTTCAAACAGCTCGACCTCACCCTCCGCTATAAACTCAGCGCCCACTGGGAGCTCTTCGCAGAAGCGCTCAATCTGACCAACGAGCCCTTCCGCGTCTTCCTGAAAAGCCCCAACGGCCAGGGCGCCCGCCTCGGCCAGTTCGAGGAGTACGACTGGAGCGCCAACCTCGGCCTCCGCTGGAAACTCTGATCCACCGCTGGTGTAGGCGGGGTGCCCTCACCCCGTTCGCCAGCGCTGCTCCGTCAGCGCCACGTCTTCTTCAAGGCCGCACTACCGTGCGGCCTTTTTCTTTCCCGCCGCCCTCCACCATCCTGTTCACCCTGAAAGCCTGCCCCAAACAATCCGGCCCGCCCCGCCGCCTACCCACTACCCGCTACTTCCGCCCGCCCGCGCGCTCATCCGTCGCAGGTTATCGCATACAATCGCCGCCGCCACCCCCGCGTTGAGCGACTCCGCCCGCCCGAACCGCGGGATCGTCACGCGCTCCGTCAGCCGCGCCTTCACCGCCTCCGAAAGCCCGCGCCCCTCGCTGCCGATCACCACCACCGCCGCCGCCAGCTTCGCCAGCGTGTGCACGTCGCGCCCATCCAGATCGCAGCCCAGCACGGGCACGGTCGCCCCCGCCAGCGCCTCTGCCAGCGGGGCGGTGAAAACTTTCACGCGGCTAAACGACCCCATGCTCGCGTTGATCACCTTCTGCGAAAAAACATCCGCGCAGTCCGGGGAACACAGCACCCGGTCAAACGCAAACCAGTCCGCGATCCGCACCAACGTCCCCACGTTCCCCGCATCCTGCACCCCGTCGAGCGCCAGCGTGAATCCGCGATCCAGCTCCCCCGCCGCCAGCACCGGCCGCACGATCCGGCCCACCGCCAGCACAGTCGACGGTGTCGGGAAATGACTGATACGCGCCATCTCCTCAGCCGTCACCTCACGAGCAACCAGCGCTCCGACTTCCGCAGCGCCGCCCTTCGCCCCCGCCGGCCACCCGTTCCACGCCGCCGTCGCATAAATCTCCACGAGTGCGCGTCCCTCCGCGGTCAACTCGCCCACCACCTTCTCGCCCTCCACCACGAACAACCCCGCCGCCTCGCGGTGTTTCTTTTCCTGCAGCGAACGCAATCGTTGAATCTCGGCCTTGGTCAGCATTTCCCGCCAGCTGAATGCCCGTTCCCGCCAAAGGCAAAACCTCCCGCACACCTCGTCGCCGTCCTCCTGCGCCAGCCATGATCGCCCTGGCGGCGCCCCGCTCAGCCCCGCGCCCACCAGGCGTTTTTCGAGAAACGCCGCCAGCCCGTGACAGCTGGCCACGCCACGTGTATCCAGTTTAAAACCACTGCTGCCGCCTTCAGCCCATTACTCGCCACGCACCTCGCTCCGAAACGGCGCTGCGACCGCAATTCCGACTGCATTCGAAAGTAACTTCAGTGCCGTCCTACTAGGGGGTTTTCCTTTCAAAAAAATTCATCAAAGCCCACACGCCCCGGCACGCCCGTCCGAATGCTCTGTCAGGCGGAACTCCTTCAGCTAACGGCATCCAAGCCAGGTCATCTAACCATGAACTCCCCTCGTCTCACCCCCCGTAGCAGTCTCGTCGCGCTTCTTCTCACCGTTCTCGCGTGCGTCACCCCCGCCGCAGCTCCGGCCGCGTCCCAGCCCTTGATCGAAGAGGTCGAAACCGTCTCCTCCGCAGCCAGCGCCAACGCCGTCCTCCCTAAACTCGTTTCTCAAACGGCCGCGCTTTATCCCGCCGCTCACGCGCGCACCGCGGGCGAAGCCGTTGTCGTCAGCTTCACCGTCACTATCGAGGGCAAGGTCGAGAACCCCAAAATCCTCAGCACCCCCGCCACGCAGCTCGAAGCCCCCGCGAAAAAAGCCGTGCTCGCGTGGAAATTCCAGCCCGGCACCCGCCTCGGCAAACCCGCCGAATTCCGCCTCAAGGCCCCGGTCACCTTTTCCGTGAGCGGCGCCAGCATAGACGACGCCCCCGCCGCCAGCCGCCAGCTCGTGCCCGTCTACCCCTACGAACAACTCGTCAAAGGCCAGTCAGGCTGGGGCGAGGTCAGCTTCGTCGTCGACTATTCCGGCCGCGCCATCCTCGCCGCGCCGACCGCCGCGAGCGACGGCGCTTTCGCCCGGTCCATCATCGCCATGCTCGAAGCCACCGAATTTTCTCCCGCCAAAAAAGGCCGGCGCACTGTCCTCGCCCTCTCCACCGACCGCGCCCACTTCAGCCCCGAGGCCACCCTTGATCCCGTCGCGCGCAACGTCCTTGCCGAGCTCCGCAAAAACACGCCCGCCATCTATAATCTCAACGACCTCGACGCCCGCCCCAAAGCCCTCGTTCAACGCAGCGCCGTTTATCCCCGCGCCCTGAAAACCGACGGCCTCACCGGTCAGGCCGAGATCGAATTCATCGTCGATCGCGACGGACGCGTGCTCTTTCCCCGCATCGTCTCGTCTTCGCACGAAGATTTTGGCTGGGCCGCCGCCACCGCCGTCGCCCAATGGAAATTCAACCCTCCCCTGCGCAACGGCCAGCGCGTGGACGCCCGCATGACCGTCCCCGTCACCTTCGACGCAAAAACCCTCGCCTCCTCCGACTGACCGTCCTGCGCCCCGCACTCATTCGGCCGCTTTCCCGTCCTCTCCAAGCCGCCGCTTCCCACCACACGAAGTCCGATGTCATCCATTAGATGACATCCCGTTCGGCTCCTCTCCCGTCCAGACCGCGTCGCGCTACCCCCGTCCTCCCCTCGGGTAAAGCGACGGGGAAACTGCTTTCAGGCGCCACGCGACCGGATCTCCGCGCAAAGTCACAAAAATCAAACGCGGCCTGCCCCCAGAGCGGAGCGGTGCCCCTAGGCGCGCTGGAGAGCAATGCCCGCATTACGGACGCTTCTTGCGCCTTTTTGCGGCCAAAACTCCGCCCGCTGGTGAGCCGCAACTCTGCCGACGCTTCTCGCCGTTGAGCGCCGCCAAAACGCCGCCCTTTCCACCGCTTCCTGCGACTTCGAAGCGCGCCGCTCGCCAGCGGGCCTTCTTTGCGTTCACGCAGAACCGTTTGCGCCCGCCAAAAAGTGAAAATACGATGAAGAAAATCGACCCGGAGCCGATACTCCTAAACACTCCCTTCGTTCGTTCCCCTTTTACCCTTCAACCTGTTCCTTTTTCCCCATGCGTTACCTGCCTGCACTTCTCGTTTCGCTCACGATCGCACTCGGCACCACCCTTTCCGCCCAGACCGCCGCCAGCGCCCCGAAATCAGTTCGCGCCACCGCCCCCGTTTACCCCTTTGAATTGCTGACCCAAGGCCGCGAGGGCACGGCCGAAGTCCAGTTCATGATCGAATATTCCGGCCGGGCCATCCTCGCCTCCGTGGTCAACGCCAGCGATCCCGCCTTCGCCAAGGCGCTGCTCGCCGACATCGAGGCCAACGAATTTCTCCCCCCTCGCGTCAACGGCCAGCCCAAGCTCACCCAAGGCCAGATCCGCTACAGCTTCAACAGCACCGCCGGCCTCGATCCCGCCGCCCGCCAGATCCTCGCAGAGCTCCGCAAGCCCATGCCCGGCATCCCCCACGCGGATAGCATCGATAAAAAACCGGTGCCCGTCCGCCAAGACCCGCCCGTCTATCCGTATTCGATTCAGAGCGATGGCACCTCCGGCCGCGCCGAGCTCGAAGTCGTCGTCGACCGCACCGGCCGCGTTCTTTTCCCCCGCATCTTGTCCGCGACCAACGACCACCTCGGCTACGCCGCCGCCGCCGCCGCCGCCCGCCTGCGCTACCAGCCCGGCCAGAAAAACGGCCAGCCCGTCGATTGCCGCATGACCGTCACCATCACCTACGACGCGACCAAGATGGCCGCCTCCTGGTAACGTCGGGTAAAGCGTCCGCCGGGCACGCCCGGTCGATATCGCACCCCTCACGCCGCGCTGAAATAGCCGTATGTACTGCGGTGCCTCGGCACCGCCTTCGACGTGACTTGACGCGTCGCCTCCCGAAGCACGACGCGTTGGCCCCAACGCGCCAGAACGATCCTTCCCGCGCTTCAGCGGACAATCTCCAACTGGCGGGTTAAGGATAACCGCCCCTCCCCGGAAATCCTCGCGCCCTCGCCGAGGTGGAACGCGCTGTCGCCGCGCGTTATACGACATCGCAGACAATTAAACGTCTATCCACCCGCGACGCGTCCACGAGCGTGCGGATACCGCCCGCTCCA
>CAMLSH010000338.1 GCA_946482625.1 uncultured Opitutaceae bacterium | reverse complement strand
TCAAGATCGAGGAAATCAACCGCCAGCAAACGCTCATCCGCATCCGCTACGGCGAGGGTGGCAACCTCAACCAATCCCGCCGCCTCTACGAGTTGATCGACTCGAAGGTGAAATAAGCCAGCACTGCGGCGCCGCAGCTGCGTTCGTGTAGCTGCGCTCCTTAGAGCGTGACTCCGATGGTTAACCGCCTGGACGCGCCGCGAAAGCCCCAGGCCGTCACGTCTCAATCTCCAAAAACGACGAAGGGCGGAAGCCGCGGATCAACCCGCGCTTCCGCCCTTCGTCGTTTCACCCGGGAGCTCCGGCCACTGGCCGACCTGATCGAAATGTAGGCGGGGTGCCCTCACCCCGCATAACGCCAGTCCCGCTCGCGATGCGAAAACGCGGTGAGGGCACCGCGTCTCCATCGGAAAAAAGCGAGCTGCCTCAATGCTCGACGCGGTCGGCAGCTGCGGCCTTCGCCCGCCCTCAGCCGCCGAGCTGCTTCAACGCCGCGAGTACATCATCCGCCTGCTGCTTCGTCGACGCCTTCAAATCGCGCCAGACGATCTTGCCCTCTTTGTTGATGAGAAACGCCTGCCGGCTCGCGAAGCCAGTGAGGCCGGGTTCCTGCCCGAAGGCCTTCATGACCTTCTTATCCGTGTCGGCCAGCAGCGTGAACGGAAAGTTGTTCTTGTCCTTAAATTTCTTCTGAGCCTCCACGCTGTCCGTGCTCACGCCGATCACGGTCACGCCGTGTTTAGTCAACTCGGTGTACGCATCGCGCAACGAGCAACCCTGGGCAGTGCAACCGCCGGTGTCGGCCTTCGGATAAAAATAAACGAGCGTGAATCCTTTCGGATAAACTTCCGCGAGATCGAGTGTCGCACCGGTTTCGGTCGTGGCGGAAACCGCCGGAGCCGCGTCGCCGACGTTAAGCGCTTCAGCGCGCGAAAAAGAGAATAGAGATAGGAAGGACACAGTGAGGAAGAGGAGTCGTTTGAGCATGGCGGCCCGGAGACTAGCCAGCCCCACGCCACGCGCAAGCGACCGGCCCCGAATGAGAATTTTGCATCAACTGACCGTTCGCCGAACTCAAAAGATCAAACGCCCCTGTATTCTTTGCGCCCAACCTTCGCGCCTTTGCGTCTTCGCGCTTCAAGATCATCTCAAAAACGCGAAGACCAGGTCGATTACTGGCCGGCGCTCACTCCAACCCCGTCACCTGCACATCCGCCGGATGCTCGACGCTGAACTTCAGCGTGATCTCGCGTTTCTCACCCGGCTTGAGATCGAGCCGCCACACAAGTTTCCCATCGGCTTCACGCGTCACTTCCTTCGGCGCGGCCACGGTGCCCACGTCGCGCTCGGCCGGCCCGAGCAATTTCACGACGATCTTCTCGTTCCGCGAAACCGGCAGCAGCTCTTTGAAGACCACCCGCTCGGTCGTCTTCTTGTTATTCGTGAGCGCGACCAGAAACTCATACGTCACGCGCCGTCCGCCGCCCGTGAGGCCGGTGTCTTCCGCGAAGCGGTTCACAACTTTGCGCTTCACCGCGATGCTCTCGTCGGCCCCGAGCGCGAGTTCGAACTTCTCCGACGGCATCACCGTCTTCAGTGACGACGTTGCGACAAACGAATCGCCGAGAAACGTGTTCACGCTGCCCGCGAGCAACGGGAAGTCCGTCGTATTCGTCACGTAAGCACTGAGAAACGCCGTCTCCAGCAAACGAGGCGTCGCCTGATATTGGAGATTCGCCGCCAGCTTGATCGTCGTGATCGCGACCTTCTGCGTGGCGTTATCGCTGAGGATCGTGGCTGGTGCAGCGATCTTGAAGGACGCGCTCGTCGCCGAGGAATCGACGGTGGCTGCGGCTTGCTGAGCAGCAACCTCAACGGGTGCTGCGTCCAAGGCCATCGCATTGCCAAAACCCAAACCGGTCGTTGCAGGATCGGGCCGCTGCGGTCGAGCGCTGGCAGCAGACTTGGCTCGATACGTCCTCTCCTGTTCGCGCTTTCTGACTTCAAATGGGGACAGCATGATCTCTTCGTCAGCCACCACATCCACCACCCAAGTCCCCAACTCCGGCGCTCCGCCGCCGAGCCCGGGCCGCGCCGTTGAAAGCGTCAGCGCTACGGCCTTCCAATCTTCACCGGTGTTCTGGCGAACGGTGCCAAAGTACGACAACTCCACCGCACGCTCCTCACCCCGCAGCCGCGCATCGTACGACGGCGTCCACGATGCGCCGGGCACCGCGTAACCCAGCGTAAGATCGAGCGAACCCACATTCGCCGCCGCGACGCGCACCGTCACGGTCTTGAAACTGCGACCGCTTCCCGCCTGTCCGCGCAGTGCGACTAACTGCGCTTCCAGCGCCCCGATCTTCGCCTGCAATTCCTCCCTCTGCGTATCCAGCGCCTGCCGTTCCGCCGCAAGCTTCGTGCGCGCCTCGTCGGAAAACGTCAGCAGCTTCTGCCACTCGTCAAAACTCGGACGTGATGCCGCCGATTCCTTCGTCGGCGGTGCCGCCACCGCACTTTCGATCTTCGCTATCAACATCTGCTGCTGATCCAGCGTGAGCCCGCGATCGTTGAGCACGCGCAGCTTTTTCTGCTCCGCAGCGATTTGATCTTCGAGCGCCTTCACCCGCGCATCCGGCGCCGTTTCGACGTACGTCACGCGTGCATTCACATCGAGAATCGTCGCCGCCGCCGTGCCGCGTCCCGAGACCTGCAACGACTGATCCATCAGCGACGCCGGCAGTTTTTCGAAAATCAGCTCCGTCTCGCCCGCCGCGAGTTCGGTCTTGGCAACGCGAGTGACGACGGCGCGGTCCGTATAAACGGTCGCCGCCGTGATCTGAGAATTAACCGGCACAGGAGCCGCCAGCGCCGACGCGACCAACGCGCACGACGCGACCAACAACGAAACAAGGATTCGGGTTTTCATGGGGAAATAGAAAAATGGGTGAGGGGGTTAAACGCACAGAGCGCACGCTTCTTAGCTGATATGCAGGCGGGGTGCCCTCACCCCGCATAATTGCCGGTCCCGCATTCAACGCCGCAACGGGGTGAGGGCACCCCGCCTACATATCAAACTCGATCCGCCTCACCACTTATCGCTCCGAAACGGCACCGCCGGCAGCCCCGCGCCGTTGTACAAATTCGCCTCGGGCGCATTCGTCCATGCATAACGGACCGCGACGGGCTCTGGCACTTCGGCGGCGGAAACGACAACCGTGTCGCGCTCGATCTGCGCCATCGCCGGATAAAATTTCCGGTCCGCGCCTGCGATCTGGAACGACTGCAACGGCTTGTCGCGCGCGATGAGCCCGTTGCCCGCATACTCGAAACTCACGCGCATCGCCGCGCCTTCGCGCACCGCGCTCTTAAACAGCGGCCCGGAGAAATCCACCGACCCGCCGTAGACCTTGGCCCGCGCGAGCAGCGCCAGCCGCCGCCCGACTTCCTGCTTGTTCGTCGGATGGATATCGTTCGCATCGCCGATATCGATCGCCACAGCCTGCCCGGTCGCGGGCAGCGTCAGCGTCTCGGTCTGCGCGTCGCGCAACAACGCCCACTCGGTCGCGTCAGGATACCCGCCCGCAAAATTCGCCAGCTGTACCCAGAAAAAAGGTACATCGCCCTGCCCCAGATGCGCCCGCCAGTACGTGATCATGGCCGAGAACAACGCGCGATACTCCGCGGCGCGCTCGGCGTTCGTCTCACCTTGGTACCAAAGCACGCCCTTGATCGCCACCGGCAGGATCGGCGCGATCATCCCGTTGTAGAGACCGGCCGGCTGAAACCATTTCACGCCGGGAGGATTCGTCGGCCACGGCACGGTGTATTTCTCCCCCTTCGCCCTCGCATCAGCTTCCCCCGCCAGCCACGCTTTGACTGCTGCGTCGTGTCGCTCCCGGTCTTCCGGCGCAGTGACGATCGCTTTCTGCCAGCGCTCGTCCACCACGGCAAATGCCGGATCACTCCCGAGCGCGGTCGCACTCATCCACGCCTCGACTGGCGTGCCACCATACGAGCTGTTGATCAATCCCACCGGCACGCCGATGCGTGGCTGGATGTCGCGCGCAAAATAAAACCCTACCGCCGTAAACCACTTCGCCACCTCCGGCGTGCACACCCGCCAGCCCGCGCCGTCATTCTCCACCATATCTGCCGGCGCATCGGCGACCGTCTTTTTGATTTTGAGATGACGGATCAGCGGAAGATTCGCCGTCGCGACCTCCTCCTCCCAGTTCATCGAACGCTCGACCGGCCACTCCATGTTCGACTGGCCCGAGCAAAGCCATACGTCACCCACGAGAATATCCGTGAGCCGCACGACATTTTTTCCCGTCACCACGAGTTCGCCGGGAGCTGACGATGCCTCCAGCGGCGTGAGATAGACGATCCACCGGCCATCCTTGTCCGCCGTCGTGCCAATGGTCTGCCCGCCAAAAGCGACCGTCACGCGCTCGCCAGCGTCAGCCTTGCCCCACACCGGCAACGGTTTGTCGCGCTGCAACACCGCATGGTCGGTGAAAACCGGAGCCAAGGTGACATCGGCAAAAACCGATGCGCACGAAACGAAGAAACTCAGGACCGCCGACGAACGGATGAAGTGCATGGAGGGTTGCGACTGCCCCGACGAT
>CAMLSH010000337.1 GCA_946482625.1 uncultured Opitutaceae bacterium | reverse complement strand
CCGGCGGCTTCGATGTCCGCCTGATAGTGCGGCATGGTCGCGAAACGCACGTGGTGGCCGGCTTTCTGGAGAGCGACGGCGAGCGCGATGACGGGGTAAATATCTCCGGTGGAGCCGTGCGAGGTGAGGATGACGCGCATGTGTTGGATGTGCTCTTAACAGGATGGGACCGTGCGGCGCGAGCGAGGCTCTGCAACATTTAGGTGTCCTTTCCCAAAGTGGGGAGCGGACCGCGGCCACTGCTCGGGCGCATTTCGTGCTGACGCGGGTTGGCCCGTTGAGGGGCCGAAGGATTACATCTCTTTTAACTTACTGATCAGCAGGCCGTCACCGATTTATAACGCAGGTTCCCGGATGAGTAATAAGCGCAAAATTATGGATTTAACGACTTGCAAGTGCAAGTTAATGTCTTTTGATCGTGGGCGAGTCACCCCAATGAGGATCACAAGCGCACTGTCTTCTCTCACTCTCCGACGAGTGCTCTTTTCTGGGGTTTTCATCGCTAGTGCCGCAATGGCAACGGCGTGGAACGCTGGAATGTGCCGAGTTCAGAATGGCAGCAGCCCGCGGATCGCTCAACTGGAGGTCACGGTATTGCCGAAGGTCGGCCCGACGTGGCAGCGGCCTTCTCCGGCCACGTGGTCTTCCCGCTTTAACGTCCGCTGGGAGGCGCGTTTTAGCAGCGAGAGCAGGTACATGGTCTAATCCCCGTTTCGGGCGATTGCCCCCATCTTTCCACGACAAGGCGACGCGTTCCGTCGCAGGTCCAGCAGCAAGCCCGGGCATGGCAACATGTCCGGGCTGTTTTTTTCCGCGTTCTGAGTTTCGCGGACTTTGCTGCGCGCTTTTACGCAAGCGAGGCCAGCAACTCACGGAGTTCGCGCTCGGGATCCTCGTGAGACTGTTCGATGGCGAGTTTGAGCGCCTCTTGGAACTGGAGTGCGGCGGCGGGTTTTTGGCCGAGTTCCAGATAGAGTTTTCCCAGGAGAATACGCGCCACCATCCAGTCCGGCTTCTTAGCGATGCAGAGTTTGAAGTGCTCCACCGCGTCCACGAGGCGGTGTTCGGCGACGAGCGCTTGCGCGAGGCTGAAGCGGAAGAGTTCGTTGTCGGGCTGTTGCGCGACGAGCGGGGCGAAGGTTTCGGAGCGTTTCACCATGGGAAAATAGGCGAAAGGAATTCTCGATCAAGACGTGGGGCGCGCCGGCTCAAGCGAGGTCGTCGACAAACACGAGAACGCCGGTGGAGTTGTCCAGACCGCCGCGCGCGTTGGCGAGATCGACGATGTCGCGGAGGATTTTCGCGGGCTCGGCTTTGAGGGCGATGAGCTCGGCGAGCTCGGGTTCACGGATGAGTTTTGTGACACCATCGCTGCAGAAAAAATAGCGTTCGCCCTTCGTGAGCGGACGGAAGGAAATGTCCACCTGGAGCGGCGTGGTCTGGCCCATGCAGCGGGTGAGGGCGTTGCGATGTTGTTCGCTGACCCAGACCATTTCACCGCGGGCGATGCGAGCGCGGGCTTCGTTTTCCACGGAGTGATCCATGGTGAGGCACTCGAAATCGCCACCGATGGAGACGTAGCAACGCGAGTCGCCGACGTGGGCGAGCTGGAGCTGGCCGCGGCGGAAAAGGCCATAGGTGAGCGTGGAGCCGATGCCGTAATGCGGGCTCAGCCGCGCGCCGAGCTGGGCGACGGTTTTGTTAGCATCGATGGTGATCTTCAGGAGATCGGGTTCCCCATTGGCCATGTGGATGGCGTGATGAACGCATTCGATAGCGCACTGGGCCGCTTCCGCACCGCCGGGCAGGCCACCGACGCCGTCGGCTACTCCGTAGAGGTGGAGCGTCTCGTCCCGGAGGAGGCGGTCTTCATTGTAACGGCGAAGTTTTCCGATGTCGGAAAGTGCGGCACTGCGTAGATGCATGAATGGGTGGGCTGTCAGTTAGGCACTCCCGGCGACTAAGCAAAAGGCATAAATCGTGTGTCGCGATTTTCCTTGGTGATGCGTTCGAAGTGGGGCTGGGGCAAGCATTGTAAGAACTGGCGGCCGTAAGGCTTTGCGAGAATCCGGCTGTCGAGCAGCGTGATCAACCCGCGATCGGTCTGCGTGCGGATGAGGCGGCCGATTCCCTGGCGGAGTTTGATCAACGCATCGGGCAACGTGAGCTCGTTAAAGGGACTGCCGCCGCGCGCGGTGATCCATTCGGCGCGGGCTTCGAGGATCGGTTGCGTGGGCACTTCGAACGGGAGGCGGGTGATGATGACTTGCGCAAGGGCTTGGCCGGGCACGTCGATGCCGGTCCAGAAGCTGTCGGTGCCGAAGAGTATGGCGTTGCCCGCGGCGCGCATCTGGCGGGCGAGTTCGGTGCGCGAGAGTTCGGCGCCTTGCATCAGAAACGGCCGGCGGTTTTTCGCGAACACCGGTTCGAGCGCGGCGGCGACCTGGCGCATATCGTGATAACTCGTGAACAGCACGAGCGAGCCGCCGGGAACGCGCAACGTGCAGAAGCCGATGTAGTCGATGAGTGCATCGAGCGCGAGGCGGGCTTCGCGCGGTGTCGGCAGCGGGATGTCGGCGGCGACGAAAACGCGCATGTGGCGCTCGAAATCGAACGGCGATTTCACGATGGCGGCGCGGACGGACTCGGCACCGATGCGTTGTTGAAACGGCTCGATGCTTCCGCCCATCGCGAGCGTGGCACTGGTGAAGATCACGGACGTGTCGCGCTGGAGCAGTTCGGCGCGGAGATGCGGAGCGATGTCGATGGGCGCGCTGCGCAACGTAACAATTGTTTGGCGACGGCCGGAGCGTTCGAGCCAGTACACGGATTTGTCGTCGGCGAGACTGAGAAATTGGCGGAGCGACGTCTGCGCGGCTTTGAGCTTTTGCGTTTGTTCGAGGAGTTCCTCGCGTTCGCGTCCCTCGTCGAAACGGTCGGCAGCGGTGCGCACGGATTTGGCGAGCGCGAGCAGCGGACCGTCGAGCCACGGCTCGGCAACGCCTTCGGCGCGAACGCGAACGAGCGGCTGTTTGTCGAGGAGACGCTCGGCGATGAAGCTGAAAAATTGGTGCGACGATTCGAGCGCGTCGCAGACGAGCTGACGCTCGGTCGGGCCGCCGTGTTTCTGGAGGAGGCCGCGTTTGGTTTTCGGATTATAGAGATATTTCAGCATCCGCTCGACGCCGTAGCTGGAGAGGCGGAGACCAAAGTGGTCGGTCGCGACGTCGGGGACGGTGTGCGCTTCGTCGAGTACGACAAAGTCGTCGGGAAACAGGATGCCGCGTGTGCCGCCTTTGGCTGCGGCGCCTCCGGCGTTGAGGTGCGCGAAGAGGAGCGAGTGGTTGACGACGATGATGTTGGCTTGGGCGAGGCGGGCGCGGGCGCGTTGGTAAAAGCACTTTTCGCAGTCGCAGTATTTGCGCGCGCAGGCGGAGGAGTCGGCGTTGACCATCTCCCAGATCTCCGGGGAAACCGGCGGCGTGAGTTCGTGGCGCAGGCCGTCGCGCGAGGACTCGGCCCAGACGGCGATGCGTTGGAGCTCGCTATGCTCGGGCGTGGCGAAGAGTTCGTGCTTGTCACGCAGCGCTGTGGCGAGACGCGTGGTACACAGGTAGTTGGATTTCCCTACAAGCACGGCGCTCTTGAAGAGAGCGTATTTTTCGAGTTCGGGCGTGGACGAAAACACGCGGCGACAGAGCGGCAGGTCGTTTTTTTCCAGCTGTTCCTGCAGCGCGATCGTGTGGGTGGACACGATGAGTTGGCGGCTTTGATCGACGGCGTGGATGAGGCCGGGAAGGAGATAGGCGAGAGATTTGCCGACTCCGGTGCCGGCCTCGAAAAGCAATGGAGAATCGCTCTTCATGGCGGCGGCGACGGCGCGGGCCATTTGCTCCTGTTGCGGGCGATGTTCGAGCGAGAGGCCGTGCTGGAGCCAGCCACCTTCGGCGAAGATTTTCGCGGCGAGTTCCGGCGCGCGCGAAGGGGGCGGCGAAGGAGCTTCGAGGTGGTCATTGAGGCCGATCATGAAAACGCGAAGGCGCAACCAACGCGGGGTGACCGAGGGGCGCAATTGCGATTTGCGCCGGGCGCACGAGTGAACAGTCTGCTGAGCATGTCCAACTCGCATGTCGCCTCGGAAAACTGGGCCGAAACGCTCGCGCGCTTTTTGCGCGAAGAGCCGGGTGTGGAGGCGGTGCGGATCGATCCGACGGCGCGTAAAGTCTCGGTGGCGACGCTTGGGGACGTGGACTTGAAACAACTCGAAGCGCGGCTGGCGGAAACGCTCGCAGCGGTCGAGTCGCAGCTCGGCCGCACGGCGAAGATCCCGATGGGCTACACGCTGAAACGCGAGGGTGAGACCACGGAATTTGCCGAGCTCAGCTGTGCGACGGCGCCGAGTTTCTGGAAATGGCGTGAATTCGCCTGGCCGGAGTTGGATGAGCCGGAGAAAATCGAGGAGTCCGAGTGGAAGGAACTAGCGGTCCTCGCGGCGAGTTGCGGCTTGTTCGGCGTGCTCGGTTTTGCGGTGGACAAGCTTGGGGTCGGACCGGAATGGCTGAGTCGCGTTCTGTACGGCGTGGCGTTGGTCGCGGGCGGATGGGACGCGGCCAAAGACACGTGGGAAAATCTGAAAGAACGGAAAGT
>CAMLSH010000336.1 GCA_946482625.1 uncultured Opitutaceae bacterium | reverse complement strand
ATTTGGTGACTTTGCCAGCCCCGCGGAGCCGCTCCCAAATTTTTGCCGACCACGGTTCGGTCGGCACCTGCTCGAACCCGTGCAGATCCACGCCCGCGAGTTCATCCCACTTTTCCAGCTGATCGATGGCCGACCTCATCGGCCCCGCATAATCGGTCCGCAACATCCCCGCAAAAATCCGCACCTCCAGCCCGGCCGGCACCGCCGCCCGAATCGCCGCGATGATCTCTCGCGCCGGCACGTTGATGAAGCCGCTCACCGGCAGATGAAAACTCGTCTCCACATAGCGCACATTCTGCGCGACATGCTTCGCAAAAACCGCCTTCGCCGCCTCGTGATAACGCTCCGCCGAAACAAACCACGGCAACGCATGCCCGAGCAAAACCTCGTCAAACTTTGGAAACGTCGAGTATCGAAACTCCGCCGCATGAAAGTGCGGACTCAGCGGATACGTCTCCGGCCGCCACGCGTGCAACAACTCATACGGCAACGCCCCTTCGAGATGCAGATGCGTCTCGGTCTTTGGAAGCGATTGGATAAAGTCCGTGAGAGAATGACTGGAGAGTGATAGCGTCGAACTCATCCTCACTGCTTAGCCTCCGATTAGTTTTTCCGCTCGGATGGCTTCTTGTTCCATTGCGGCTTTGGGATAACCGACCTCCATACATTCTTTTAAATACTGCCCCAAGAACGGCTCAATTCCTCCCATGCGCTCATATTGCGCCGTGTGAGCACATTCATGAGCTATGAGGCGTCGATTGATCCAGCAATCGGTGCGAATAAAGATGCCGTATCTAAGAGTGAGGCCCGCTGTCGCCGCGGAAATCAGAGACGTGGCCGCAGCCACCTGCTTGAGAGCTGGATGATCAGGAACAGGAATGGCATCGACCTTGAATAGACGAATACGCTCTGGAAACTTAACGCCCACAACTCGAGCGTCGCTCAGCGAAACAGCAGACAGAGCAACTCCGTCGCGAAGAATGCGCTGCTCTTGTTGAACTGCCCATTGTACTGCTAACGGAAGTAACTGCGGTAAGAGGGCGAGGATTTGATTATTCACGGTCAATGGTTGAACAGCCCCAATTCAGGTATCCCGAACACCCCTCACTTCCCCTTCCCGCCCAGCAAATACTCCGGATTCAGCTTATTCAGCGACTTCGGCACGAACATGCCGTCTTTGCGGATGAGCTTGTCGTCGAACCATACTTCGCCGCCGCCGTACTCCGGACGTTGGATACAGACCATGTCCCAATGCACCTGCGACTTGTTGCCGTTGCCCACGCCTTCGTACGCCTGGCCCGGGGTGAAGTGGAAAGACCCCGCGATCTTCTCGTCGAAGAGGATGTCGCGCATCGGCGCGGTGATGTGCGGATTGAAGCCCAGCGCGAATTCGCCGATGTAGCGTGCGCCGTCGTCGCTGTCCAAAATCTCATTGAGCCGCTTCGTGTTCGTCGACGTCGCCTCCACAATTTTGCCCTTCTTAAACGCGAGCCGGATGTTGTCGAACGACTGCCCAAGGTAAACCGTCGGCGCGTTGTACTGCACGAAACCCTCGACCGAGTCCTTCACCGGGCACGAGAACACTTCGCCATCCGGAATATTGCGGAGCCCGCCGCACGGCTGCGCGCCGATGCCTTTGATCGAGAAACGCAGATCGGTGCCCGGGCCTTTGATGTGCACGCGGTCCGTCGCGACCATGAGTTCCTTGAGCGCCTCCATGCCCGGCGTCATGCGCGCGTAGTCGAGCGTGCACACGCGGAAATAAAAGTCCTCAAACGCCTCCGTGCTCATGCCCGCCTGCTGCGCCATCGACGCCGTCGGCCAGCGCAGCACGACCCACTTCGTCTTGCTCACGCGGTGATCGAGCACGGGCTTCATGAACTTGCTGACCATCTGGACGCGCTCCGGCGGCACGTCGGACGCCTCGAAAATATTATCCGAGCCGCGCAACGCGATGTACGCGTCCATCTTTTGCATACGCGCGAGCTCCACATCCGCGTGCGGGGCGAACTGCGCCTCGGCCGCCCCCAGCATGATCTCGCGAGTGATGCGCGCCCGGTGGAGATTCACGTACGGATGCGCTCCGGCCGCCCGCGTGGCGCGGATAAGTGCGATGATCATCGCGTCCGGAATGTCGAAAGCATCGATCAACACGCGTTCGCCCTTTTTCAGCTGCGTTGAGAAATTAATGAGGCCGTCGGCGAGATCGTTGAAGCGCGGATCGATGATCATGGTTAAGTGGCGAAAAGCTAACGGCCCAAGCCCACGCCCCCGCAAGAGGGAAAGCGGCGGCGCAGTTCGAACCCCGATCCAACGCTCAACATTCAACGCTTAACTCCCAACGCTCAATGATACCCACTCCACCTGCAGCCCTCCGCCACCCACCTAAGCGTTGAGCGTTTTCCCTTCGTCCCCCCACGCGCGCTCACCACGGCGTCGCCGTCTCCGGAAAACAAATGCGCCCCACCGCCTCTTGAAAATCCGCCGCCCCACGGATGATTTCGATCTCCAGCCGCAGATAATAAACCGGTATCGGACACGGCAGATCCACCGGTAGGCGCACCGAGTCTTTTTCCGTGGTGACGATGAAATCCACCCGCTTCCCCAGTGCTTCGCTGAAAATAGAAACGTAGTCCTCGTCCGTGAACCGGTAGTGATCCAGGAATCGCCGCGTGAACGTCAGCGTCGCGCCGAGATCTTTCAAAAACTTCTCGAAGCTCTCCGGAGTCGCAATGCCGCTGAACGCGCCCACTTTCTTTCCTTTCAAAAACTCCAGTGGCTGCCGTTCGTCCGACGCGAAGCGTTGCAGGTATTTCGGCTGGTGCGTGCACTCGATGATATCCACGCCCGGATTGTGTTCCTCGATTAGTTCCTCGAGTTCGGCATCGCGCTGGCCGTTCGACTTCGTGAGGAAAACGTAACTCGCCCGCTTCAGGTGTTTGATCGGCTCACGCAGGATTCCACGCGGCAGCAGATGCCCGTTTCCGAACGGATTCGTCTTGTCCACGAGCAACAGATTCAGCCGTCCCTTGAGCGGCAGATATTGAAAACCGTCGTCCAGGATGAGCGTGTCGCACCCGAATTTCCGGATCGCATACGTCCCCGACTTCACGCGGTTTTTATCCACCAGCACGACCACGCCGGGCAGGTTGCGCGCGAGCATGAATGGCTCGTCGCCCGCGAGCTCGGAATCGAGGAGCACGGCGTCGCCATCGCTTACGATCCGCGGCGGTGGCTCGGCAGCGTGCGTGATCCAGTTGATCCACTTTTTCCAAAACGGCGCCGACTTGCTCTTATACCCTCGGCTGAGAATCGCGACCTTCCGCCCGCGCTCTTGCAGCGCCCGCGCAAACTTTTCCACCACCGGCGTCTTGCCGGTGCCTCCCACCGTGAGATTGCCCACCACCACCACCAGACACCCCAGCGGCTGGTCGTGAAGCACGCGCTTCCGATACAGCCAGTAACGCGCCTGCACGATCCCGCTGAACAGATACGAAAACGCCTGTAGCAGCGCCGCGAACAACGTCGCCCGGATCCCCTCGGCGCGCCCATAAATCACGTCGATCCCGAACTGCTCGAAGCGGTTGAGCTTGGTCTTCAGCCAGGACGACGACATGCGGCAGGGTTGTGGAGCGGGATTGGAGATTGACGCAAAAGGCGGCGGACCGCTTCGCTTGCCGTTCTCTATCACGACGCACCTCGCGCCATGCAACTCAATCTACTCAAGTCCAAGATCCACCGCGCCGAGGTGACCGACAGCTCCCTCAACTACGAAGGCAGTCTAGCAATCGACTCCGAGTTCATGGCCCAGGTCGGCCTCCGCCAGTACGAGCGCATCCTGATCGGCAATACCGCCAACGGCGAACGCTTCGAGACCTACGCCATCGCCGCGCCCGCCGGCTCGAAGACCATCTCGCTCAACGGCGCCACCGCCCTCCTCGGCAAACGCGGCGACCTGATCACGATCATGTCCTTCGCCGTCGTGGACGAAAACGAAGCCGTCAACTGGCAGCCCCGCGTCCTCGTCCTCGGCGACGCCAACCGCAAGGTCATCAAACTCTCGCACAAATAAGGATGTGGAACTCAGGAAAGCTGGAAAAATACTAAAACACATCCGCCCGCATTCCTCCGTTCCCGTTTTCCAGCCTTCCACATTCACTCTCCTGCCTTAAAACGTCCGCTCCCATCCGCCTTTCCCAAACATGAGCTACAAACTCTTCATCCCCGGCCCCATCGCCGTCTCGGAAAAAACGCTGCAAGCCATGGCCCAGCCCATGATCGGCCACCGCAGCACCGACTTCGTCGCGCTCTACCAGTCCATCCAGCCCGAGCTCCAGGCGCTCGCGTACACGAAGGACCCGGTCTTCATCGCCACGAACAGCGCGTGGGGCTCGATGGAGGGCGCCATTCGTAACGTCGTCAAAAAGAAGGTGCTCAACTGCATGAACGGTGCTTTCTCGGACAAGTGGTTCGACGTCGCCCAGCGCTGCGGCAAACAAGCTGGAGCCCTCAAGTCTGAGTGGGGCCAGCCCGTCGATCCCGAGGCTCTTCGCAAAGAGCTCGCGACCGGCCAGTACGACGCCGTCACCATCATCCACAACGAAACCTCGACCGGCACGATGAGCGACCTCACCGCGCTCGCCGCCGTGCTCC
>CAMLSH010000335.1 GCA_946482625.1 uncultured Opitutaceae bacterium | reverse complement strand
CGGGTGCGACGCTTCGTGGATTTTTCGCAACTCAGTCCTCAAGTCGTGTGCATGCGGAGCCGATGTTTTGCTCAAAAGCGACAAGTGATGCTGTCGCCCCTCGCGGATCGGCCCAACCGTTGAGCCGCGAATTTTGCAGGTGTTGTGGTCAGCCCGGCCGTTCGCGCAAGCGACGGCCGGGCCTTTTTTTGTGCATGAGCGAAAAGCGGAGCGCCTCTCATTTTCAGGCGATGTGACGGCTTTGTGACGTCCACTTCCGATAAAATGAGCCGTAATCTTCTATCAGGTAACCCTGCGTCTTCTCATGAAATCCCGTCTACTTCTCGCTCTTGTTGTCGGCTTCGCGCTGCACTCCCTCGCATCGGCGGCGCCTGCTCCCGATGACGTGCTGCGGCAACTCGCCGACGGAAATGCCCGCTATCGCGCCGAACAGCCGCAGCATCCCCGTCAGGGTGCGGAGCGGCGCAGCGAAACCGCCCAAGGGCAAAACCCCGTCGTCACGGTGCTGAGCTGCTCGGATTCACGCGTGCCCGTGGAGTTGTTGTTCGATCAAGGGATCGGCGATGTGTTTGTCGTTCGTGTCGCGGGCAACGTCGCGGACACCGATGAGATCGGAACCATCGAATACGGCGTCGGCCATCTGGGCACGCCGGTGCTGCTGGTGATGGGCCACACGAGCTGCGGAGCGGTGAAAGCCGTCCTCGAGGGCGCGCAGGTACACGGCAGCATCCCGGAGTTGGTGGACAACATCGCGCGGGCCGCCGAGCAGGCGAAGGAGGCGAACAAGGGCGGGCCGTTTGCCCGGATTTTCACGGAAGCGGTAAAGGCGAATGTCTGGTTTTCCATCGGCGATATTTTTGAAAAGAGCTCCGAAGTGAGGGAGCTGGTCCGCTCCGGAAAACTCCAGGTGGTGGGCGCGGTGTACGACATCTCCAGCGGCGCGGTGGAGATGCTCGGCGCGCATCCGCAGCAGGCGCAATTTTTGAGGGCAACCGAAGGTCAGTCGGACGCGCACGGGGCGGGGAGCGCTGCTCACGCCACGGGCGTGGAAACTGCGCATGGCGTCGCGAGCGGATCCGCGCCGGAGACGCCGGCGGAAACAAGCTCCAGCACTTACGCCTGGATCGGCGGGACTGCGGTCGTCGCGGCGTTGTTGATGGGCGCGCTCTGGCTTTTTTCACGGACGTGGATGCAGCGTTGGAATGTGCCGCAGCGTCTGGCGCTGGGTTTCGTGAGCATCCTCGTCGTGCTCGGCGGCGTAGCGTTTCTTGGATACGAGGCGTTGCACGGAGCGCTCGGCGGTTTTCGCGAGTACCGGGCGGATGCCGAACATTCCGTGCTGGGCGCGGAACTTGAGATCGGGTTCCTGGAGATGCGGGTCGCGGAAAAAGATTTCCTGATGACGCGTGCGCCCGAGGATCTGCGAACTTTCGAAAAGGAGCGCGGGCACGTCGTGACGTTGCTCGCACAGGCGAAGAAGGAAATTCTCCAGCCGGATAGGGCCGAGCTCGTCGCTTCGATCGAGCGCCACATCCGCGAGTACTCCGAGGTGTTTGGCCGCGCGGTAAAGACGACCGGCGGCGGCGAGCTGTCCGCTCTGAGCAAGCAGATGGCTGCGCTCGGGGCTGAGCTCGATGGTGAATTGGTGAAACTCGAGCACGACATCGTCGCAGATCAGATGGCGGCGGGCGCCCGGATCAACCGCGAGGTGCAGCAGGCGCAGACGGCGATCGTGTGCATCGGAGTCGCCGCGGTGATCCTCGGACTCTTCATGACATGGATCATCGCACGCTCGATCATCGGGCCGCTGCGTCAGATCGCCGCGACTATCTCGCTGGGTGCAGACCAGACCGTGGAGGCCTCAGGCCTCGTGTCGGCGTCGAGCCAGGCGCTGGCGCAGGGCGCGAGCGAACAGGCCGCGTCGTTGGAGGAAAGCAGTGCATCGATCGAGGAACTTTCCAGCATGACGAAACGAAATGCAGTTAACGCCCAAGAGGCGAAGAGTACGGCCACGCGGACGCGCGCATCGGCTGACGAAGGCGAGCTGCAGATGAAGTCGATGCAGGATTCCATCGCGGCGATCAATTCGGCCAGTCAGGACATCACCAAGATTCTCAAGACGATCGACGAGATCGCGTTTCAAACCAACATTCTCGCGCTGAACGCAGCAGTCGAAGCCGCGCGCGCCGGAGAAGCCGGGGCGGGTTTTGCAGTCGTCGCGGACGAAGTGCGGGCACTTGCGCAACGCTCCGCGATCGCGGCCAAGGAAACCGCCGACAAGATCGGCGACTCCGTGGAAAAGAGCCGGATCGGTGTTCAAGTGAGCGCCGAGGTCGCCAGTACGTTTTCGACGATTCAAAAAAATATCGTGTCCTTCGACACGCTGGCTTCGGAAATCGCCACGGCTTCGGGCGAGCAGTCACAGGGTATCGACCAGATCAACATTGCGATTTCGCAGATCGATCAAGTGACGCAAACCAATGCATCGGCCGCCGAGGAAACGGCCAGCGCGTCGGAAGAATTGAACGCTCAGGCGATGTCGTTGAAGCACGCGGTCGAGCAAGTGAACGTCCTCGTCGGCGGAGCCTCGATCCGAAAATCCCGCGCGCCAGCGGCAGACGACAATCGTGCGGGGCCGGCTGCGCGCGCGAAGACGGGCCGCCGCGAACCGTCGGGCACCGCAGTCTGAACGAGCGACGTCTGATCGCGAAAAATCCGCGGCGGAGGGCGCTTTTTTCGCCATCACCAAGCGCGGAGCGGAAAGCTGCGAACGCATTTTCTCCGGCGTGCAGACCGTGCCGGCGGTCGAACCTGCTCACGCGTAAGCAGCCGACCCAGGTCGGCAACGAATGTATGCGCACGGCGCCGTGCTCCGGGTGGAACGCGGCGCCCGGCGCGTTTTCTGGCGTCCGACATGCGGCGACATCGGGTTCTGCGTCGTACGTGATTAAACAGCTCTTCGCCTGCGATGGCTAAAAGCGCGCCGGGACGGCACGCTCCATCTCGACAGGCAGTTCTGAGGTATTGCGTCGCGCTCAGGGGTCGCGCGAATCCGCTTCCGGCTCAGAGCGAGAATTTCTCGGCGCGGTCGGGGAGCTTGAGCGTCACCTGGCCGGTGCCGATTTCCATGTGGACAGTGCGGTTGATGTTTCCGCCGAGGTCCTGGCCCGCGATGGGGTAGCCGTTGTTTTTTAGATACTGGAGGACGGCGGTGCTGTTGCGCGCGCCAATCTTAAAGGGGTCCGCGCCATTGAGGACGCTGGCTCCGCCCGCGACGAAGATGCGCAGGCGGCCGATCTCGGCGCGCACGCCGACGAGGGATTTGAAGAGGAGCGGCAGGCCGGTGTTCGCAAACATCGCGGGCTGTTTGGCGGCTTTGTCGGGAGAGATCGTGGAGTCGGGCAACATCAGGTGGAGGATGCCGCCGGCGTGAGAGACCGGGTCGTAGGCGATGACGCCGACGCACGAGCCGAGCGCGTAGGTCGAGAGTGTGACCATGTCGTTGTTGGAAACAGCCATGTCGCCGACGCCGACGACGACGCGTTGCGAGAAGAGTGCGGAGATGGTGGGTGCGCCGGCCATGGATTAACGCAGGCTGAGCTCGCCGGGACGGACCGCGCGGCGGGGGTGAAAGTGGAGGTGACGCATGGAGGCGCCGCGGGTCAGGGGGCGGCTTTTGTTAGATACGGCTCCGCAAGGGCAAACTTGAGATGCGGAGGCGTTAAATTCTGTGCGGAAAATCACCTAGTGCCGCGCGGGCGAAGGGGCGTTCCGGCTGGGCGGTTGCGAGTGGGGCCCGACGGGACGGAAACGGGAGAGCGCCAGAAGAGGACCGGGGCGGGGCTGGATCGAGGTGGAGCGGGCGCTCCGCGCACGCTGAACGAGGTCGCCTGAGTAATGAGTCGGTTTCGCTAATGCGTCCTTCCTCAAAGGTGCGTTTTCCTCGAACCTGCGGCGCCGCAGAACACGCGGCGTTGCAGAACATGTGATGTTTTCAAACGCGCGGGGATCGCACGTTCCACCAAGGAAGGCGCCGTGTCTGCGCGCGTGTTTACGAGTATACGAGCAAGCGCTGGCTGATCGGGTCGATCAGGTTGTGATTCCGGATCTTCGTGATCATAGCCGGGCTCAACGTCTGGCCTTCGCTCACGAGGAGCAGGCCGTGCGGGCTGTAGAGACCGTTGGCCAGCGTCATGCCGGCTTCGAGTTCGTCGAGGAGGATTTCCTTCACCTGACGCGGGAGTTGGATGAGGTGCGTGACCTTGAGGAAAAGGCGCACGGCCTCGGGATCGAGCGCGCGACCGGACTCAGTCATGATCGCTTCGATGGCCTGATCTTTCGGCAGGCCGCACTCGACGAACCAGACGGCGACGGCGAGGCAGCGGGCGGTCCAGGGAATCGACTGGCCGGAGAGTCCGTCGGGATAACCTTTGCCGTCCCAGCGCTCGTGATGGGCGCGGATCGCTTCGCCGACCGCAGGGCGGCTGTCGATGTGCGAGGCGAGCGTCTGGCTGTAGATCGGGTGGCTGTGAAGTGTGTTGAGGTCGCGCTCGTTGAGCTTGTCGGGATTTTGGCGGAAGGCGCGGAGCAGATCGCGGGGCACGCCGATGAGGCCGAGGTCGCTGAGCCAGGCGGCGGAGCGGAGAACGTGTT
>CAMLSH010000334.1 GCA_946482625.1 uncultured Opitutaceae bacterium | reverse complement strand
CCGGAAGCTCGCGCCAAACTCTTCGCGAAATTCGCACAAGCCGATGCCTCCACCACCCGTCGCTACGGCGGCACCGGACTCGGACTCTCCATCGTCAAAGGTCTGGTGGAACAGATGGGCGGGACCATTTTTGTCGAAAGCGCGCCAGGCAAAGGTTCGCTCTTCAGCGTGCAAGTGCCGCTTCCCGTAGGCGCGGAAAACCAGCTCGCCGAACGGTCCCCCGCAGCACCGGCAGCGCAGCCACCCTTGCCGCCTCACTCTTGCAAGCTCCGACTGCTTTGCGCTGACGACGACGCCGTCCATCGCGAAATCGTCGCCAACCACGTCCACTCCATGGGACACGCCGTCGTTTTCGTCACCAACGGCGCTGAGGCGCTCGAAAAACTCCGTCACCAGAACTTCGATGCAATCCTCATGGACAACCGCATGCCGGTGATGGACGGCTTCCAAGCGACCCGGGCGATCCGTTCCAACGACGCTGGAATCCGCCAGCCCCTGATCCCGATCGTCGCGGTGACCGCCAACGCCTCGCTCAAATATCGCGACGAATGCCTCGCGGCCGGCATGAACCATTTCCTCACGAAACCCCTGCGCCCCGCGGAACTCCACCGCGTCCTCGCCGAGATCATCGGCGCGCTGGACAGCACCGTGAATCCCGCTTCTACCGCGCAAGGACTCAGCGAAAGCGAACTCCTTGCCCTTCTCGACGAACCCATCGCACCGCCGACCGGTCCGGCCAGTCCTAAGATAATCTCACTCTACCTGGAGGAAACTCCGCGCCGTCTGGCGGACATGCGTCTCGCTCTCACTCGCAGCGACACCTCCGCGATCGCCCTCGCCGCGCATTCACTCAAAAGCACATCCCTCTACATTTGTCTTTCAGCTCTGGCCGAGACCGCAGCGCAAATAGAGCAACTCGCCGACGCCGGGCGCGTCGCACCGCTGACAGAGTTGCTCTCCCGCGCCGAACGCTTGTTTGCGGAATTCAAAAACAGGCATCAACATCCCGGAAAGCCCGCGCCCATTTCCGTCACATGAAAATCCTTCTCGCCGACGACGACAAAATCGAACGCACCGCTCTCCGAGAACTATTCGGCGGACACTCCACTATCGAAATTCTGGAAGTAGAAGACGGGCAGGCCGCGCTCGACGCGCTTTGCGACGGACTCAAACCCGACCTTTGTATTTTCGATATCCGCATGCCCAAGGTGGACGGCATCGAACTCCTCCAACGCATGCGACGCGACCCGCTGCTGCGCGGCTTGAAAGTCGTGATGACCTCAGCCACCCGCGACCGCGAAACGATTCTCACCTTGGCGAAGCTCCAGATCGCCGGGTATCTGCTCAAGCCATACGATCTCGTGCGAACCCGGGCCGTGCTTCAGCCGTTACTAGCAGCCGCCGCAGCCGATCCCAAGCTCGCTTCCCGTAACTTGCTCGCGAAAACTGCGCTGATCGCAGACGACGACAGCCTCTCCCGCACAGTGCTGGAGTCCATGATTCGCGCGGAGCAAGGATGGGAAACGATCACAGCCAAAGACGGCCAGGACGCGCTCAACCAATTGCACCGCGGTCTGCGCCCCGATCTCACGATCGTCGATCTGCTCATGCCCGAGTTGGACGGCGTTTCGTTCGTCAATCGCGTGCGCGACGATCCGCATCTGCGCCCGCTCAAGATTGCCGTCATCTCCGCCACGCAAGATCGCGAAAAAATTGTCGCGCTCGCCGCCTTGGGCGTACGCACCGTTCTCACCAAGCCACCGGATCAGGCCAAAGTTGCCGCGCTGCTCCGCGGCGTAGACGCGTCCAGCGAGGAAAAGGAAACAACGGGGGCGAACTCGTCGCAACCGACTCCATCGGTCTGACCGACTATCCGTCGAGCCATCCGATTCGCGCCGCAGCCCTAAATGCGGGCACGCCACAAACGCGCGCCCGCTGATCCATTATCTCTCCGCGCGCTGTTTCGCGTCCGCCTCGATCACGGCCTTCACGCGCTCCAGTTCGGCCTTTACCGATGCTTTGATCGCCGCGAGCTCCGCCGCGTTACCGGCTTTGCCCTGTGCGAACAGATAGAACTTCATCTTCGGTTCCGTCCCGCTGCCACGCGCCGCAAAGCTGTATCCGTTGGCCAAGGTCACGAAATACAGATCCTGCGAGGGAATCGTTTCGCCATCGGCGTCGATGACCGTCTCACGCCCGAAGTCCTGAAACTTCGCCACCGCCACATCGCCAAACTTGACCGGCGGAGCGGAACGATAGGTGTCGAGGATGCGCTTGATCTTCGCCGCACCGCTCGCGCCTTCGTAGTAGAGGTTGATCACGCCCTCGAGGAAGAACCCGTACTTCAGATAAATCTCATCGAGATACTCGGTAACCGTCAGGCCGCGGCTCTTCACGTAAGCGCAGAGCTCGGCAAACATCACGCACGCGGCGTTGCCGTCTTTGTCGCGCACATAGTCGTTGCCAAGATAGCCGTAGCTCTCCTCGCCGCCAAAAAGATAGAACGAACTGTATTTCTGAAGGAGCTTCGCGCGCGTCTCGAACGGCGTCGCATCGTAGTCGAGTGCGATGCCTTCGCTCGCGAGCAGCTTTCCTTTCAGCTGCTCTTCATAACCGCGGATCTTTGCCGCGATCCACTTAAAGCCGGTCAGCGTATTGACGACTTTCACGCCGTGACCGCGACCGATGGCGTCCTGCAGCGGCGAAGTCACAAACGTCTTCACGAGCACAGTCGAGGGACCGCCATCCTGCGGAATCCAGCCCAGTTCTTTGTATTTACCGATGCGGTACGCGGCCAGAAGCGCGCCGATTTGGTTGCCGGTGAGAAGCTCGATCTTGCCTTCGCGATTGCGGACCGCACAGCCCACGCGATCGCAGTCCGGATCGGTCGCCATGACGACGTCCAGTCCCTTGTCCTCGGCCAGTTTCACCGCGAGGGAAAGCGCCTCGGCGTTCTCCGGATTGGGAGACTTCACCGTTGGAAAACGCGGATCGAAGGCCACCTGCGCCTGCACTTCATGAACCTCCGCGCCTGCGTGCAACAGCAGCGGCACCGAGGCGATTCCACCCGTGCCGTGGATGTTGGTGAAGGCGACCTTGAGCTTCGTCTTTTTGAAAACACTGCCGTCGATAACCGCCTTCGCCGCGACCGACAGATAAGCGTCATCGGCCGCTTTGGTCAGCGTCGTCACGCCCGCAAGACTCTTGTCCAGATAAGCGCCGAGCTCGGCGAGCGGCACAGCATTCACTTCAGCGACGATACCTTTGTCGTGCGGCGGCACCACCTGACCACCGTCCTCGAAGTACGCTTTGAAACCGTTGTCGTGCGGCGGATTGTGGCTGGCCGTGATGACTACGCCCGCATGGGCCTTCAGATAGCGCACCGTAAAGCTGAGCTGCGGCGTTGAGCGCGGCCCCTCGAAGATAAAGGCGTTGCCTCCAAGCCGCGTCCACGTCGAGGCGGCGAGTTCGCAGAAGTGCCGCGAAAAGTGCCGGACGTCATGCGCGATCACGAGCTTCGGCACGTCGAAACGATGCTCTTTCGCCAGAAATTTTTGGGTGTAGCGAAAAAGCCCGATGGTCGCGCGGACCAGCGTGAAATCGTTGAGCACATTGCTGCCGACCGCCGGGTGCGCCGGCGTGCCCTGCGGCCCCAGCTCACCCGTTTCAGCCGCCGTCGTGACCACGCCAATAGTCCGCCCGCGCATGCCGCCCGTGCCGAATTCCAAGTAGCGATAAAAGCGGTCGTTCAGTTCCGCCCACGCCTGTTTGTCGACGAGCTCAGCGATGCTGGCACTCGCCCACGCGGGCAACGCGGCGGTCAGCCAAACGCCGAGATTTTCGGCCGTGCTCGGAAGCAACTGGCCGGATTTCGCAGCAGCGGAAACTTTTTCGAACGTGGTCATGAAGGAAGGCGATGAAGTTAACGGAGAATGTCTTATGAGTCGGGAAGCGGTTACTCCAAGTAGAGGCCGTCGGCCACCGTCGGCTTCGGGCTGGTTTTGTTCCACCGGTCCGAGAAAGAATCCTCATCGTAACCAAAGAGTGGTGACACTTCGACCGCGACCGAGGGAAGGCCGCTGGCATCCGTCTGGATCGCGGCGCCGTTGGCCTTGAGCCAGCGCGCAAACTGCCGGAGCTGGTCTTCGCGACAAGTCTTGGGCGAATCCACGCCTTCAGCATTTTTCACCGGGCTGAAATCGTCCGCGCGTTTCGCCTCGATGATCACTGGATTCTTCGCAAACGGCAGCGCATCGAAGACAAACATCTCGAACTTTACGCCGTTAGCCTTCTCCGGTTTCACCGCCTTGCCAGCGGCATCCACCGTCGGGATTTTTTTGTCCGCCCGATGGAATGGCAGCGCCACGCCTTCGCCGCCCGCCGCCATCCGTCGGATGAACGCCGCGTCGAAGATATGAATCGCCACGCTCCCCGCGATATAGCGGAGCTTGCCGGTCTTCGCGTCCACTTCCTCTTGATAGGAAGCAGGCAGATCCGAGTACTCGACGACCACGTTCTTGCCGTTCTGCGTGCAAAAGTGGCCGACCTTTTCTCCGGCGTACGCCTTCGGCACCATTTTGCTGCTCATCTCAGAACCGCGCATCAGATGAAAGCCGATGAACGTCGGATCAATCACGCGGATAAGCGGATTATCGACCTGGAAATAACTCA
>CAMLSH010000333.1 GCA_946482625.1 uncultured Opitutaceae bacterium | reverse complement strand
GCGGATCGCGGGGCGGCGGAGACGATGACGCGGGCGTTTCGGTTGAATCTGACGGTGCTGTCGTTGATCGCGCTGCTGGTGGGCATGTATTTGATTTTCCAAGCGCTCGATGGCGCGGTGGTGCGGCGGCGGCCGGAGATCGCGATCTTACGTTCGCTGGGAGTGGAGGAGGCGACGATCCGGCGGGTTTGGTTGTGGGAATCGGCGATGTTGGGGCTCGCGGGCGGCGGGCTGGGATTGTTGCTCGGCTGGGCGGGGGCGCAGGTGTCGGTGCGGGCGGTGGGGCAAACGGTGAACGCGCTTTATTATGCGACGACGGTGAAAACGGCGTCGCTCGACGGGACGGAAATCGCGGTGGGACTCGGACTGGGATTGATCTCGGCGCTGGTCGCGGGCTGGTGGCCGGCGCGGGAGGCCGCGAGGACTCCGCCGGCGCAAGTGTTGCACCGGTCGGCTGCGCCGGTGGCGGGAGCGCGGTGGGCGCGGAGTTTTGCGCTGGGGGCGGGACTGGTCGTCGTCGGCGTGATTTGCGCGCAGCTGCCGCCGCTGCGATTTGCGGGTGGCGGGCGGTTTCCACTGGCTGGATACGCGGCGGCGCTTTGCTGGCTTTTGGGCGGGGGCGTGTTGTGCGGGTTTTTGCTGCCGCCGCTGGCGCGTCTGGCGAAAGGATGGGGCGGGGCGAAGCCGGCGGTGCGGATCGCGTTGAGCCATTTGCGCCAACCGTCGGGGCGTCACCGGCTGGCGGCGGCGGCGCTGCTTTGCGCGATCGGGATGACGGCGGGGATGGCGATCTTGGTGGCGAGTTTTGAGGAGACGATGCTCGGTTGGGTGCGGCGGACCTTGCAGGCGGATCTGTATGTTTCGAGCAGTGGAGCGCAGAGCGCGACCTCGCGGAATAAGATTACGGCGGAGGCGGCGGCGAAACTCGCGGCGCATCCGGCGGTGGAGCGGGCGGCGATGTTGGTGAGTTATCCGATCTTGTTTGAAGGCGGGCAGACCTCGCTGAACGGCGTGGATCTCGCGCGGCCGGAGACGCAGCCGGATTTTAGCTTGGTGCAGCGACCGGAGACGCAGGCGGTATTCACGGCGGGAGAAAATGCGCGGCTGGCGTTGATCAGCGAGAGTTTCAGCGAGCGTTTCCGGAAAAAGAGGGGAGACATGATCCGCGTGCCGACGCCGGCGGGCGTGCAGGAACTGACGGTCGCGGGCGTGTATGCGGATTATGGAAACGAGCGCGGCTCGCTCCTGGTCGAGCGCGCGCGGGTGCGGGAGTGGTTTGGCGACGATGCGGTGACCAGCGTGGCGCTGTTCGTGAAGCCGGGCGTGGAAGCGGAGGCATTGCGGGCGGATTTACTGGGTCTTTATCCGGGGCTATCGGTGTTCACGAATGTGGGTCTGCGGGCGGAGGTGCTGCGGATTTTTCGGCAAACGTTTTCGATCACGTATGCGCTCGAAGTGATCGGCGTGATTGTGGCGGTGGTGGGGCTGGCGTTGACGCTGGCGAGCATGCTGCTCGACCGACGGGAGGAGCTAACGACGTTGCGTGCGCTCGGGTTTACGTATCGCGAGATCGCGTGGGCGGCGGCGGTGGAAGGGTTTGCCGTGTCGGTGAGCGCGGCGGTGGGCGGACTCCTTGTGAGTCTCGGGCTCGGATGGCTCTTAATTTATGTGATCAACAAACAGTCGTTCGGGTGGACGCTGGGGTTTTCGCTTCCGTGGGGACAACTCGCAGCGTTGGTCGTCGCGGTGACGGCGACGGGGCTCGTGGTGAGTTATGCGGTGGGGCGCTGGGGCGCGGATCTGCCGGCGGATCGGGAAGAGTGAAGGGTGAATGGTGAAGCTCGAAATGAAGACGATGATGACGATGAGGACTTTGAACAAAACCATGCTACAGGTTTGGGCGTGCGCGCTGATGGTGATTGGCGTGGGCGTGGGCGCTGGCGCGGCGGAGATGGAGACGGGCGCGGTGCCGTTGGTGACAGCGGAAGGTTTTGCGGTGCCGCAAGCGGGGTATCGATTTCAGTTTCCGCGCGATCATGGATCGCATCCGGAGTTCAAACTGGAGTGGTGGTACATCACGGGGCATCTGTTCGCGGAGGACGGGCGGCGGTTTGGATATCAGGCGACGTTTTTCCGGAGCGCGGCGCCGGATAAAAGCGGGCAGCTTTATCTCGCGCACATGGCGTTGCTCGACGGGCGGAGCGGAAAATTTTATCACCAGGAGCGGCTGAATCGCGAAGGATGGGATGCGGGTGCGGCGACAGAGACGCTGGATGTGCGGAACGGGCCCTGGACGTTGCGGTTGGTGGAGCGGGATGGAGGCACGGAGCGAGAAGGCGGAGCGGAAACGTCGCCTGCGGCGGAGCGCATGGAGTTGCGCGGGGGCATTCGTGCGGACGCGAGTTTCTCACTGACGCTGGCGCCGGAGAAACCGTTGGTGATTTTTGGTGAGAACGGTGTGTCTCGAAAAGGGTCGGAGCCGACGGCGGCGAGTTACTACCTGACGTTTCCGCGGTTGAAGAACGAGGGGACGCTGGCCTTGGGGGGAGAAACGTTTCGCGTGAGTGGGCAATCATGGATGGATCACGAGATCAGCAGCAGTCAGCTAGGCGTGGGGCAGGTGGGTTGGGATTGGGTGAGCGTGCAGCTAGCGGATGGGCGCGAGATCATGTTTTACCGGCTGCGATTGGAGGACGGTGGCTCTGATCCGGCGTCGACGCTGACGTGGATCGCGAAAGACGGGACATTGACGAAAAGTGACTTCGGTTGGGAGGTTTTGGATACGTGGACTAGCGTGGAGACGGGCGGCGTTTATCCGGTGAAGGTGCGACTGACGACGACGGATCCGGGGAGCGGAAGACGGGTGACGTTGACGCTGGAGCCGTTGGCGAAGGCGCAGGAGATCACGGGGAGCCTCGGCGGGATTCCGTATTGGGAGGGCGCGTGCCGCGTGCTGTCGGAGGATGGCCGGGAGGTGGGCCGGGCGTTCATGGAACTGACCGGATACGCGAAGGCGTTGAAGCTGCAGTGAGTCGGATTCGACTCGGAAGGAGCGGGGGCGGGCCGGCCTATTTGGCCATCGCGGCTTTTTTGCGGGCGAGGGTTTCCGCGTGGCGCCGACCCCAGCTGAGTATCAGGAGATAGCCGATAACACCGATGGCGGCGCCGAGAATGATGGAGCCCAGGAACAGCGGGATGAGGTCGCGCGCGAACTGGGACGGATGTTCGAAAACTGATTTCCAATCACGCTGAGCTACCTCATTCCAAACCGTTGAGGGTCTATTTCCCTGAATGAGCCGTCCCACAAAAAAGCAGATGGGCAACTGAATGACCGCCGTGCCAAAATTGGAGAGGTACTGGAGGCCGATGCAGACGAGAAGGTTAGCGCGGAAGGTAAACCCAAGTATTGCTGCGATGATCGATTGTCCCGGCAGAAAGGGGATCATCGTGATGGGCATGCCGATGAGCCAGGCGCGCGCGATGGAGTCGGGCGTGGCGCGCCAGAGAGATTTGTCCAGGATGCGGTCGCCAAGTTTTGAATGCAGGAATCCTCCGCGCATTTTTTTGCGCGAAAGATTTTTCCGGTGGAGCCAGCGGTGAATGTGGAGCGGGAGCTTCACGTCAGTTTTGAGCCAAGGTCGCGCAACGTGCGCGGAGCGGCGGAGCCGGGCAACTGAAAAGGCGGGATCGAGGGATAGGTCTTATGGGGCCTATAGGACTTAGAGGACCTATAGCGGAGGACGGAGAACGCGGGGCTCTCGAAGTTCGCGCAGCCGGAGATGGCGAAAGCGGACGATCGTCACGCGGGGTGAGGGCACCCCGCCTACAACTTCAGGATTGCGCGAGGCGCCAGTCGATGAGCTCGAGCTGGAGGAGCTTGCGGTCGTTGAAGAAGTTCCAGGTCAGCTCGACGGCGAGGTCAAGCGGTTCGCCCGTCGGCGGGATGCGGTCGGCCATTTTCCAGGCAACGCCGAAGAGGCGGCGGCCGCGGGGGTCGTCGAAGTTGAAGCGGAAATGCTGACCCTTAAAAACGTCGGGGCGCTGGCGAAGCGTGACGCCGCGGATACCGAAAACGGGCTCGGGATTTCCCTGGCCGAAGGGGTGGAGCGTGCAGATCTCGTCCATCAGACTCTCGCGAACTTGATCGGGCGTCAGCCAGGCGGCGAGGTCGAGACGGCGTTCGTGGAGGTCGTTGCCGGCCTGGAGGCGGACGGCGTCGGCGAAGAACGTGCGGAAGGTGTCGAGGCGGGTTTTCTCCAGCGAGACGCCGACGGCCATGGGGTGGCCGCCCCAACTGCGGAGGTGGTCGGAGCAGGTGCCCAGGGCATCCACCAAGTTGATACCGTCGATGCTGCGGCCGGAGCCTTTGGCGAGTTCGCCTTCGTTGCCGAGGACGACGCAGGGGCGGTTGTATTTGCGCGTCACGCGGCCGGCGACGATGCCGACGACGCCGGGATGCCAGTTGTCGCCGTAGAGAACGACGCCGGGCCAGTCGGCGAACTGGGTCTCGATGATCTTCTCTGCTTCCTCCGTGATGAGACGTTCGATGTCCTGGCGCTCGCGGTTAAAGGCGTCGAGTTGCTGGGCGGTCTCGTTGCAGAAGCGCTCGTCGTCGCTAAGCATGAGCTCGACGGAGAGGGCGGCGTCGGCGAGGCGGCCGGAGGCGTTGATGC
>CAMLSH010000332.1 GCA_946482625.1 uncultured Opitutaceae bacterium | reverse complement strand
ATGTTCTCCGCGTCGTCGTGCACGTGATCGGGCGCGATGTTCGCCGAGTTCGTCAGATAAAGCTCCCATAAGCGGTGATTACGCACGATCTCCGCGCCGCGTTGCCGTCCAGCCGGAGTGAAATACACCATCGGGCCTTCCACACTCGCCAGACCATGCCGCTCAAGCGCGCCCACCTCGGTCCGCAGTTCCTCCAGCGTAGCGCGGCGTTTCTCGGCGAGCGCCGTCAACGTCACCCCTTCGGCAACGCCGCCTTCGCCTTCCCAAACGTGATAGATCGCCTTGAGCGTATTCTCACGCTTCGTGCGGCCCGTGTGAGAACGCCGCGCCCACCACTTCGCGATCACGCCATGCCGTGGTCCAAATAAAAACGCCCCCAAAAAAACCGTGCTCGCTCCCAAAACCATGAGCGGCCCGGTCGGCAAATTTCTCCCGACAAAGGAAAAAAACGCGCCCATCACCGCCGCCAGCACCCCGAAAAGCACCGCCAGCCCCAGCATCCGGTGCAGACGATCCGTCAGCAGGTAGGCCGCCGCCGCCGGGGTGATCAACATTGCGGATACAAGCACCACGCCCACCGCCTGCAGCGCGATCACCACGCTCATCGCCAGCAAAAGCATGAGTCCGTGATGCACCCACCCCACCGGCAGACCCGAGGCTCGAGCGAAGCCTTCGTCAAAACTCGTCACAAGCAGCTCCTTGTAGAAAAGCCCCACCAGCCCTACGGCCAGCACCGTCACCACGCTCATCAACGCGATGTCTTCTCCGCCAAGCGCCGCGGCCTGCCCAAACATAAATTTGTCCAACCCGCTTTGATTCCCCGTAGGCAATCGCTGGATCATCGATTGCAGACAAAGCCCGGCCGCAAAAAACGACGCCAGCACCAGACCCAGTGCCGCGTCTTCTTTGATGCGCGTCGTACGCGTCAACGCGCTCACCATCATTGAGCCAAGCAGTCCCGCGATCGTCGCCCCGATCAGAATCGCGAGCGGGTCCTTATCCATATTCCACAAAAATCCCGCCGCCACGCCGGGCAGCACCGCGTGCGAAAGCGCGTCGCCCATCAGCGCCATTTTTCGCACCACGATAAACCCGCCGAGCAATCCGCAGCTGATCCCCAGCAGCACCGAGCCGATCAACGCGTAACGCAGCGACGGATCGCGAAACGTGAGAAACCGCACGAACTGTTCCGCCACGGTCGTCTCCGTGACATCGCTCACGCGGGCCCCGAACACGGGACCAACCGCGATCACTGCAAAGATGAGCGCAAAACCCAACACACCGCCCGCCCCCGACGCTCTCACGCCCACGACCGTCTGAGCCGCCGTGCTCCCGATGTAGCCGCGCTCGTGAGAGCGTGACCGTTGCGCACCATTTTCCATAACACCTCTCATCGCGTCGTTCCGAGAGCCGTCGCCACTTCGGACAAGATCGTCAGCCGCCCGCCATACGTCTTCTGCAACAGCTCCGCCGTAAACACGTCCTCAGTTTTCCCATACGCCACCAGACGCATGTTCAACAACAACAGCTGGTCGAAATATTGCCGAGCCGTCGGCAGATCGTGGTGAACCACCAGGATGGTTTTCCCTTTGTCGCGCAGTTCGCGGAGCACGGTGATGATCGCCGCCTCCGTCGCCGCATCCACGCCCGCGAAGGGCTCGTCCATGAAGTACAACTCCGCCTCCTGCGCGAGCGCTCTGGCGAGAAAAACGCGCTGCTGCTGCCCGCCCGAGAGATTCGAAATCTGCCGGTTCGCGTACGGCAGCATCTGCACTTTTTCCAGGCACGCGCGCGCGATTTCGCGATCCGCCTTGCCCGGCCGACGCAGCAAACCGAGCCGCCCGTAACGCCCCATGAGCACCACATCCATCACGTTGACCGGGAAATCCCAGTCCACCGATTCGCGCTGCGGCACATAGCCAATGCGCGTCGCCGCCTTGTCGAACGACTCGCCGAAAAACTTCACCCAGCCGCTCGCGAGCGGCAGTAAACCCATGCACGCCTTGATGAGCGTGGATTTACCCGCTCCGTTCGGCCCGACAATCCCCACGAGCTGACCCGCTGGCACGGTGACATCGATGCCCCAGAGCACCGGCTTCTGATGATAAGCCACAGTGACATCGTGAACCTCAAGCGGCGGCGCGGACGGAGATGCGGGAGATGACATGATGATTAAAATTCGGCCGACACACGCAGTACGCCCACGAACGCGTCACGTCCACTCTCATGCGGATCGAAGATGTATTGAAGATCCGGTTGCACCGTGATTCCCCGCCCGACTGAGAACGCATACGTCGCCTCAAGCACCGTTTCGCTCCGGGTCGCCGGGCTGCCCTCGAATTCGCGCGCCGCAAGATAGTCCCGCCCAAACTCCGTCCGGCAAACCGCCAGCCCGGCCACATCGTCGCCACGGCCCGGGATCAAGCCCGTCGCCGCCACGCCGACATCGCCGTGAAAACGCACCGTGCTCCGCTCATCGGGCAACGCCCGGCCGGCCCGCACAAACGCTGTCCACACCGCGCCCGACGCATCGGCCGGAGTCAGCCCTTGTTCCACCATGACATAAACGCCTTGGTGACCGCGGCGTGTCTCACCCGACCGAAAATCCGCCAACTCGCCCGAGTGCAACCAGCCACCCGCGGTGAAAACGCCTACGCGTCCCGCGACTGAAAACGCCCGCGCCGCTTCGACCATCGTCAGTGTGCCTTCGTCCGGATCGAGGCGCACGGTCAGCCCATGCGGGTTGCCAATCTCGTCGCCACCATCGCCGTCAAAAACGCCGCCCTGAAAACGCCAGCCGCCCACCTCGGCCAACTCCGCCCAGACTCCCGGAGCCGAGATCGGCCAGATCGGCGCGGAAGTATTGCCCGAGATCGTCGGCATCGGTCCGAAACCACTGTTCACAAAAAGCTGCGCCGTCTCTGAAACCATAAACGTGTCGTCCACCGAAAGCAGACCCGCTCTCGCCGCAAACGCTCCCTGCCGCCAGCCCGCCCACACGTGATAAAACCGCGTGGTGTTCTCCGACACGATGTTGCTCGCGTAGTTGTAGTCGCCAATCAACTCCACCGACGGATCGTCCCCATGCACGCGCATACCGCCGACAAACAAGCTCGCCCCGGTCCAGCCTGCGAGCGCCTGCAGATCGAGTTCCACGCCCGCCTCCGCGACGCCTTCAAACGACTCACCTCGCGCGAAGCCTCCGCGCCAATTCGCCAGTGCCTCCACCGTGTAGTTGCCATAAACCGACACACCTCGCGCCTCTGCCCGCGTGCGCGCGCCGCCCCATTCGCCGGTCAACCGCGGCGCAGGCTCGTCGTCCTGTGCCCAAAGTGCCGTCGCCCCGGCAAAACACCACGCACCGCAGAAACCCAACCGGGTGAGAGCGAAGCTCATTTCAGCGCCCCCACGATCGTGTTCAGGTTGTGTTTGACCATACCCTCGTAGGTACCGACGTCGTAGCCATTCTCAACTGTACCCGGAGCGCCCATGGCGTCGGAAAATAGTTCGCCGCCCACCTTCACGCCAGAGTCTTTCGCGATGCGCTCGATGGTCGCGTGCGACACGCTCGACTCCACAAACACCGCTTTCAGCCCGCGCTTTTTGATGAAGTCCGTGAGCTTCGCCATGTCCGCCAGCGCCGCCTCGCTCACCGTGGAAATCCCCTGCAAGCCGACCACTTGAAACCCGTACGCGCGGCCAAAGTAGTTGTACGCGTCGTGACTCGTCACGAGCACACGTTTCTCCTCGGGCAGTTCCGCCGACTTCGCTTTCGACCACGCATGCAACGCCGCCAGCTCCTCGCTGACCTTCGCCGCATTCGCCGCAAAGACCGCCTTCTGCTCCGGCGCCGCCTCGCTCAAACGCGCCGCGATCACCGGCACACACTCCGCCCACAGCTCCACATCGAACCACACGTGCGGATCGGGATGCCCCTCGTAATCCTCCGATTTCAAAAGCCGGGCGGAGGGAAGTTTCTCCGTGATCGCATACACGCGCTTCCCGGACCTCGCCATCCGTGTGAACACGTCCGTCATTTTTCCTTCCAGTAACAGGCCGTTGTAGAAAACGACGTCCGCGCGATTCAGTTTTAGCACGTCAGCCGCTGTCGCCTTGTACAAATGCGGATCGACGCCTGGCCCCATCAAAACGTCGGCCGTGATCGCGTCGCCGCCGACACGTTTCACGAGATCGTTCACCATCCCCGTCGTGCTCACGACACGCAGCGGAGCCGCTTGGGAAACACCAGCGCCAGCCCCTGCCAGCACCAGGAAACAGAAAGCCACTCGATAAATTCCTCGGATAAAGTTCATGCGCAGCACGCAAATGATCAAAAACCCATAGTCAAAAAGAAAAGTTAGGTTAGGCTAATTTTAATTATGAAACCAATGCCTGCCCGCTTACCCGAAGACCAAGACCGTCCAGCGTGCACGCGTTCGCGCGCCGTGACGTCCCTCGACGCGGAGGAACGACCTTCGCCCGTCCGCTCGCCTGACGCCGGTGACCTGAGAGGGCGCGCTCCGTCGCCGACGGTCCCCGTAACCTGCCCCGCAAACCGTCGGTGGCGAAACCCTCCAGCCGAATTCGCGAAAACGCGCCGGGCCGAGCGCCCGGAACTCGGTGGGGCGAGCCTGCGGATCAGCCGCGTTTCGCCTGGCTCCGCAGCGGGACGCGTCGC
>CAMLSH010000331.1 GCA_946482625.1 uncultured Opitutaceae bacterium | reverse complement strand
CTCGGTGTCGGCGCGGCGGATGGTGCGAGCGGCGCGGTCGATTTCGATGTCGCCGATGCGGGCGATGGCGGGCTCGGTGGTCGTTTGCGTGCGACGGAGAATGGCCCGGACGCGGGCGAGGAGTTCGCGTCCATTAAAAGGCTTGGTGAGGTAGTCGTCGGCGCCGGCGTCGAGCGCGGTGATTTTGTCGTCCTCACCCTCGCGAACGGAAAGTACGAGGACCGGCACGCGGGACCATTCGCGGAGGCGTTTGATGATTTCGGTGCCGTCGAGATCCGGCAGACCGAGATCGAGAATGACACCGTCAGGCGCTTGATGAGCGATTTCCTGGAGGCCGAGAAGTCCAGTATCGGATTCACGGACACGATAGCCACCGCCCTCCAGTGTGACCCGGAGAAGACGGCGAATTTGTGGCTCATCGTCGATGACCAGCAGCGTGGGGGCCGTGGAAGGTGGTGATGCGCTGGCCATCAGGTTCGATGTGGAGGACAAAACGTCAGGGCAGGGAGGTCACGCATGAAAGTCAGTCTGGCGTTGGTGGAGGCGGATGGTGGGGCAGGCTGATGATGAAGCGAGTGCCACCACCGGGGTTTTCGGTGACACGGATTTCGCCGCCCTGCGCGACGACGAAGCCGCGAACAATGGAAAGCCCGAGGCCGAGTCCTCCAGCGCGGGCGTTTTCGGGTCGGGCGAATTTCTGGAAGATTTTCTCCCGGAGTTCGGGTGCAATGCCGGGGCCTTGGTCGGTGACCGTCAGTTGGATACGGCTGGCGGAAAGATCGAGACTGCCGGCGAAGGCGATCGGTGTTTGCGGCGGGGTATGTTGCGCGGCGTTGAGGAGGAGATTAGCGAGGGCCTGCTCGGTGAGAGCGAAGTCGGCGCGGATGGGCGGCAGATCATCCGGGATATCGATTGTCAGCGGATGCGAAGCCAGCAGATCGCCCGCGCTGGCGACGGCGGCGTTGACGAGGTCGCGAAGGTCGCACCAGTCGAGGCGGGGCTTGAGCGCGCCGCTTTCGAGGCGCGTCTGGTCGAGCAGATTGCTGACGAGACGGTTGAGGCGATGGGCGGCAGAACGACTCTCGGCGATGTAGGCGCTGCGTTCTACTTCACTGGATGCGTCCGTGAGATTTTCGAGCGAACCGGTGATGACAGCGAGCGGGGTGCGAAGCTCGTGCGAAACGCTGTCGAGAAGGGTGCGATGAAGTTTGTCGGAAGCGGCGAGGAGCTTTTCGCGTTCGCTGGCGGCACGGAGGTGATCGCGCTCGACGATGAGTGCGAGCTGGCGGGCAAAGGCGTCGAGCAAGTCGCGTTGTGCGAGTGTGAGTGTTTTCACTGCTTCGATGGCGACGACCAGCACGCCGACGGAGCGATCATCACGGACAAGCGGAAGGTGGAAAGCGGCGCTGCCGGGGAGTGTATCCGTGAAGCGGCCTGCGGGACGCGCATGGCGGAAGGCCCAGTCGGCGACTCCTTTTTCTTTTTCATCGAGTGCGAAGGAGGCGGCAAAATGGGGAACGAGAATGGAGTCGGTTTCGCCGGTGAGGAGAAGGGAGCTTTTGGCGGAGAAAAGTTCGTCGAGCTGACGGAGGGCGGCGAAGATGGCATCGTCGAGCGACTGAGCTGCGGCGAGGTCGCGGGTTAGCTGGAAGAGGGCGGTGGCGCGTTCTTCGCGGAGGCGTTCGTTGCGAGCCTGGGCGCGGATGCGCGCGGTGAGCTGGCCCGCGATGACGGCGACGGCGAAATAGGTGCCGAAGAGCGTGGCATCTTCGATTTTGTTAATCTCGAACGTGAATCGTGGAGGAATGAAGAGGAAATTCCACGCCAGCGCGCTGAGGATGCCGGCAAGCAGGACGGGCCAGCGGCCGACGCTCAGACTGAGCGCGATCGTGGCGAGGAGAAAGACGAGGCCCACCGCAAGGTAAGTGTCCGCTGGAAGCAACTGACCGAGCGCGGCGATGGCTCCAACGGTGCCGGCTGCGACGGCGTATTCGCGGGGCGGGCTATGAAGCACGGGGTCGAAGGCGCGCCAGTCTGCACGTGGTCGGGCGTCGGGATCGGCGGGAACAACGTAGATGTCGATGTTGCCACCGAGACGGACGAGTTGATCGACGAGCGTTCCGCCGCGGAGGGTATCCAAAAATCGGTTTCCACGAGGCTTGCCCACGACGATCTGGGTGGCGTTGCGTTGAAGAGCGATGCGGACGAGTGCGGTGGGGATGTGCTCGTCGTGAGTGAGGATAACCTCCGCGCCGAGTTCGCGGGCGAGCGCGAGATTTTTGTCGAGGGCCTTTTGGTCTTGGGGGGAAAGTGGCTGCGATGATTCGACGTGGGCGGCGAGCCAGGGTGCGCCTTGGGCGGCGGCGAGGCGGCGAGTCCAGCGCACGAGTTGGGTGGAAAAGGGACTCGGACCGACGGCGACGAGGAGACGTTCCCCGCTGCGCCAGACGGTTTGCTTGGGAAGGTGGGCGCGGAGTTGACGGAGCTGGCGGTCGACGCGTTCCGCGGTGAAGCGCAGGGCGAGTTCACGCAAAGCGGCGAGGTGCGATTCGCGAAAGAAGTTTTCGCGCGCGGCTTCTGCACGGTCGCCCAGGTAGACTTTGCCGTCGTTCAGGCGTTCCCGCAGGGCTTCAGGCGTGAGATCGAGGAGTTCAACTTCGTCGGCGAGATCGAGGACTGAGTCGGGAACGGTCTCGAGTTGGGCGGCGCCGGTGATCTGGCGGACGGCATCGGCGCGGGACTCGACGTGCTGGATATTGAGCGTCGTAAATACGTCGATACCGGCGTCGAGGATTTCGACGAGATCCTGCCAGCGCTTGGTGTGGCGCGAGCCGGGTGCGTTAGTGTGAGCGAGTTCGTCGATGATCCCCAGCTTGGGGCGGCGGGCGAGAAACGCTTCGAGATCGAACTCGGTTAGCTTCGCATCGCGATGGGTGACGGTTTTTCGCGGGAGAATGGTGAGGCCGGCAAGGATGGCTTCGGTTTCCGTGCGACCGTGGGTTTCGACGATACCGACAAGAACATCCACGTTGTCGGCGCGGGCTTCCTGCGCGGCGCGGAGCATGGCGTAGGTTTTGCCCACTCCTGGGCACATCCCCAGGAAGACCTTGAGCCGCCCTCGGCGAGCGCGAGCGTCATCGCGGTGAAGCGCGCCGAGCAAGGCGTCGGGATCGGGTCTGTTTTCAGCCACGGGCATGTGTTACCGCAGGGCGGCGTCGAGAGCGAGGTTTAGGCGCAGCACGTTCACCCGCGAAGGTGTGAGATTCCCGCCCTCGGTGTGCTGGCTCACCAGAGCATCGAGGATGGCGCGTTGTGCGGTCGTGAGATTTCGAGCCTGGGCAACGCGCGGGAGTTGGAGACGGGCGTTCTCACTCGAGATATGCGGATCGAGGCCGCCGCCGCTGGCGGTGATGGCGTCGGAAGGCAGCGGCGTATCCAGAGTGAGTTGGTTGAAGGTGCGGAAATCGTTTGCGGCGGCTTGGGTGGACGCGGCGAGCTTGGCGCTCGTCCAAGGTTGATTGCTGGCACCGGAGGCGACCGTGGCGTAGTCGCCGGCCGACGGACGTGGTTGGAAATAGCGTGGATCGGTGTTCTTTTGCGCGATGAGCGCAGAGCCAACCACGCGATTGTCTCGTCTGATAAGTGAACCCTCGGCGGCTTCGTGAAAGAAGGCGCGGCCCGTGGTCCAGACGGCGAGGGGATAGATCACGCCGGTGAGAATCGTGAGTGCTGTGAGAATGCGGAGGGAAGAGAAGAACGTTTTCATTTTAAGGAATGCGGGCGTGAGCGGAGCGCTTCAGGCCAGGTGGAGAGCAACGAGCGCGACATCGATGAGCTTGATGCCGATGAAGGGGGCGACGAGGCCGCCCACGCCGTAGACAAGCAGGTTGCGCCGAAGGAGCGCGGCGGCGGGCTGCGCGCGGTAGGCGACGCCGCGGAGGGCGAGCGGCACGAGGGCAATGATGATAAGCGCGTTGAAAACGACCGCGCTGAGGATGGCGCTTTGCGGAGAGTGCAAGCCCATGATGTTGAGTGCGGCGAGTGGACCGGCGGCACCACCGGTGGTCGCGTAGAGAGCGGCGAAGATGGCGGGAATGATGGCGAAGTATTTCGCGACGTCGTTGGCGATGGAGAACGTCGTGAGCGCGCCGCGCGTCATCAGGAGCTGTTTCCCGATTTCGACGATCTCGATGAGCTTGGTGGGGTTGCTGTCGAGATCGACCATGTTACCGGCTTCGCGGGCGGCTTGCGTGCCGGTGTTCATGGCGACGCCGACGTCGGATTGTGCGAGCGCGGGAGCGTCATTGGTGCCGTCGCCGGTCATGGCGACGAGATGCCCCTTGGCCTGCTCGTCGCGGATGCGCTGGAGTTTCATCTCAGGCGTGGCCTGAGCGAGGAAATCATCGACGCCGGCTTCGGCAGCGATGGCTGCGGCGGTCAGCGGGTTGTCGCCGGTGATCATGACGGTGCGGATACCCATGCGGCGGAGTTCGCCGAAACGTTCTTTGATGCCGCCTTTGACGACGTCCTTCAGAAAAATCACGCCGAGCACAATGGAGCCGTCTGCGACCACGAGCGGAGTGCCGCCCGATGTGGCGACGCGGGAGACGGTGGCAGTGACATCGGCGGGATAGCGACCGCCTTGGGATTCGACCCAGGCGCGGATGTTGTCGGCGGCGCCTTTGCGGATGGAGCG